>CAZJZR010000596.1:0-3204 GCA_964550475.1 uncultured bacterium | reverse complement strand
CCCCAACTCCCCAACTCCCCAACTCCCCAACTCACCCCCCCAATGTCCCCCTCCCCTCCTCTCTCCCAACTCCTCAACACCGCTGTGCAATACCATCAGGCTGGCCATTTGGCGGAGGCGGAGCAGCGGTATCGGCAAATTTTGGCGCACCAACCGGATCAGGTTGATGCGCTGTATTTGTTGGGCGTGGTGGCGTATCAGATGGGACAGGTGGAAGCCGCGATCGCCCAGTATCGGCAGGCGATCGCCCTCAACCCTGACCACGCGGAAACCCGATGCAATTTAGGAGTGGCGTTGCGGCAGCAGGGGGAGGTGGCAGCGGCGATCAGCGAATACCGACAGGCGATCGCCCTCAAGCCCAATTATGTGGAAGCGTATTTTAATTTGGGTAATGCGTTGCGGGATGGCCAACAGTGGGAAGAGGCGGTGGAGCAGTACCAACAGGCGATCGCCCTGCGTCCCAACTATGTGGAAGCCTACTGTAATCTCGCTAGTACATTGGCCAACTTGGGGCAACCGGATGCGGCAATGGCGCAATACCGCTTGGCGATCGCCTTGCGTCCCACCTTTGCCTCCGCCCATTACAATCTGGCCAACATCCTGCGGGAAACTGGGCAGTTTACCCTGGCTTTGTACCATTACCAACAAGCGATTCACCACAATTCCAGCCATATCGATGCCCATCTGAATCTGGCGCGGTTGTTGATCGTTCAAGAACAATTCCATGCCGCAGACGCGATTTGGCAACAGGTGTTGCAACAATGCCAGCACGTCCTGACCCTGGATCCGCAGAATGCGATCGCCTACTACGGGATTGCGTCAGCCCAACGGGAACAGGGTTTAGTCGAGTCGGCCTTGCAGAATTACCACCGCGCCTTGGAACTCCAGCCCACCTTAGCGGAAGCCCACAATGATTTGGGGACGTTATTGCAACAACAGGGGGATTTAGAATCTTCGATTGTCCATTTGCAACGGGCGATTGAACTTGCACCCACCAATCCCCAATGCCACTACAACTTGGGATTGGCCTACCAATTTCGGCGGGAACCGGAACGGGCGATCGCGGCTCAGGATCGGGCGATCGCCCTCAACCCCGACTATGTGGATGCCCATTGCAGCCGTGCCATTGACCAATTAATGGCGGGTCAATTACTTGAGGGATTTATTGAATACGAATGGCGATGGCGCAGACCTGACTTCGCCCCTATGGCTGTCCCCCAACCATGGGATGGCACCCCCCTACCCGACCAAACCATGCTGCTCTATACGGAGCAAGGGTTTGGCGATGCAATTCAATTCATCCGGTACGCGCCCTTAGTGGCGGAACGGGTGGGACGGGTGATTGTACTCTGTCGTCCCTCGCTGTTGCGATTGTTCGTCACCACCCCCGGTGTCAACCAAGTGATTGATGGCAGTGATCCTCTACCACCGTTTGATTTACGGGTGCCGTTGATGAGCCTACCCCGCATCTTCGGCACCACTTTAGAGACAATCCCTGCCGCTGTCCCCTACCTTGCAGCTCCAATTCGGTACGACCTGCGGCTAACGGCACCGAGTCCGGCTCACCGCAAAGTCGGTCTGGTTTGGACAGCGGGTAACTTTGGCTTACAAAAGGAGTTGGCTCGCAGTCGTTCCTGTGGACTAACCCATTTCCAACCGCTGTTGTCTGTGCCGCAGATCGCCTTCTATAGTTTGCAGAAAGGTGAAGCCGAAGCGGAGTTAAGTCAGGTGGAGTGGGCGAGTCCAATTGTGGATTTGAGTCCCCAGATCCATGACTTTGCCGATACAGCCGCCGCGATCGCCCAACTCGATTTAGTCATCACCGTAGACACCGCAGTCGCTCACTTGGCGGGAGCAATGGGTAAACCCGTCTGGGTGTTGTTGCCCTACTCTGCCGATTGGCGATGGTTGATCAACCGCGAGGATAGTCCTTGGTATCCCACCATGCGCTTGTTCCGCCAACCGCAGCCTGCCGCATGGTCGCAGTTGCTCCAACAGGTGGCGGACTGTTTGCAGCAGTGGGAATTGGGGTAAGGCTCACGCAAACGATGCGCTACTCTGAGTCCGTCGTTTCTGAGTCCGTCGTTTCTGAGTCCATCGTTTGCCAAATGGTCAAAATAGCAAAAACAGCAAAAACGGTCAGTCGCAAAGTACTGACCGCTTGATGGTACTGGATGATAACCGTTCACTGCCTCCGGCGGGAGGAGCCACGGCGCATGAACCGCAACCCGATTTACCGAGAGAAATGTGAATGGTTACCCTGATGAATTGATTGAATTTGATGAATTGATTGCATTGGTTTGATCGCTCCTGCTCAACCGTTGACCTTGCTGAGCAGGGGGCGATCGCCTGGGGTTAAACGGGGTTAATCGTCATCATCCTCGTAATCATCATCATCATCCCCGTCGTCGTCATCCTCGTAATCGGACGATCGCCCACCAATCAGTTCATCGTCATCCAGAATGGCGGAGGAGTAGGAATCCTCGCGGGGTTGCATCCCAAACCCGTAGGTGGCGTTTTCGTCGAAGGTGCCCTCGAAGCCGTAGGTACGGGCGGTGCGATCGTCCAGCACCATATCCTTCAGATCCGAGTCTTCGTCGAAGATGCCGATGCCATCGTAGGCGGGATCGACATCGGGACTGCCCACCTCTTCGTAAGCATTGAAGCCCGTCCCAGCCGGGATCAGTCGGCCAATGATCACGTTTTCCTTCAGACCGCGCAACCAGTCGGACTTGCCTTCGATCGCCGCTTCCGTCAGCACCCGTGTGGTTTCTTGGAAACTGGCCGCTGAGATGAAGCTGTCGGTGTTCAAGGAAGCCTTGGTAATCCCCAACAGCACCGGCGTGTATTCGGCCGGAGCACCACCCGTAATCGACATGGCCTCATTCACCTGTTCGATCTGGTACAGTTCCACCAACTCACCGGGCAGCATGGTGGTGTCGCCCCCATCATCCACCCGCACCTTGGAGGTCATCTGCCGCACAATCACTTCAATGTGCTTGTCGGAAATGTCCACCCCTTGAGATTGGTATACCCGCTGCACTTCTTCCACCAAGACGGTTTGCACCTTTTGCAGGCTGGCCAAGGCCGCTTCATACAGCCCTTGGCTTTCCCGCAGCACCTTGAAGTAAATCTCCAGGACTTCGTGGGGGTTGGATGACCCATCAGTGAGCGGTTCCGCCGCGCCGACTTCTTGCCCATCGG
>CAZJZR010000595.1:0-3204 GCA_964550475.1 uncultured bacterium | reverse complement strand
AGCCGCGACTACCCTACGGGAACGCAAGGCGAACAGTCGCTAGGGCTACATCAAATAGGGCTTTTAAAACACCCTCTAATATACCCAACCGTTACAGACACCAAACGGTTACAGCGTAAATTCTTGACCGTAGGTTTCACCGTAACAAACTTGCGTTTGGCTAAACCGTCCGCCAAACCGTTTAAATGGTTCAATCGCATAACCCAAACAAACCAAACAGCACACATCCACTGTGTCAGGAATTTGAAACGCGGCTTTCACCTCGCTGGCGACAAAGCCCTCCATCGGGCAGGTATCCACCCCAAAACTTTTGGCGGCAATCATTAAATAGGCGACCGCTAACATGGTGTGTCGATTTACCCACGCTTCTACCGATTCAAAACACGGATGGCTTTCAAATAAGGCATTGATCTGTGCCCGCATTGACTCTGCATAGGTTTCATTAATCGCTTTGTGATCTATACCAAGTTGAATTATCGAGTCAATATAATCTGCATTCTTGACTGAGCGATCGCCACAACAAATCAATACAACCGGAGCTTGGGTGATTTGGGCTTGGTCAAAGGCACAGGCTCTTAATTTTGCTTTACTTTCAGGTGTTCTGAGGACAATGAATCGCCACGGTTGGAGATTATAGCCAGAGGGCGATCGCAACGCCAATCGCAGCACTTCTTCTAAAATAGCTTCTGGAATTGGATCGGAGCGAAAAGCACGGGCAGCGCGACGTTGATCAATGGCTTCCTTCAAACCAATGGATGGCTGGAAATCAATATGCATAAAGAGTAACTGTAAAGCAGGATATTAGGGTACGGAACAGTACAGGGGCGGAGGAAGGCTAGTGCTCTGTCAACGTTTGTTTTGGGGATAAATTCCTACGGACGTTACCCTAAAAACTACTTGTGACACTCTACTAGCGGGAAAATGAACTGCTAGCGGGAAATGTCATAGTTTACTCCCATCTAGGCCGCAGCAACTAGATTTCTATAAATCTATAGACCGAAAATCTATAAACCGATCGGCTCTGCCGACTTGTCGGTGAACAGAGTCATGACTCAAACAATCAATCATCGCCATTCGTCGTAGGGACAGCCCCTTCTGACCAATGCAAAAATCCAATGCAAAAATCCAATGCAAAAATTTTTCTAACTCCAGTGAAATAAGGCTTCTTACAAAAATAAGTTGCATTGCATGAACCGCGTCAGCCTTATGCCACGGGCAAGGGAGTTTAGAAGTTACTCAAGTTATTTTTGTAAGGCTCCTAACTGTCTTCGGGCTAAATCTATAGGAAAAACACACATTTCGTAACTGTTCACATCCCATTGTGGGAAAAGGGTTGCGGGCTATGCCCGCTGGTTCCTCCCCCAAGGAGGAGTGAACGGTTACCACATTTCGGATTTGCTCAGTGTAGACAGAGGAACTGCCGCTACAAAAAGGACAATTATTTTTTGGCAAGTCCCGATGCCCATGCTAATCCATCCCTTAACCAATACTGGTTTTAGACGAATCGGCTGCACCTCGTAAATAGGAAAGCTGTGATCAAAAATGAGAGGATGTTTGAAAAGTGTCTGGTGGTTAAAACCGCGACTACACGGGCAAAGTCCGCCTACGCGGACTCAAGAAAATCAAGGGTTTCTGTAACCTGCGTAGGCAGGTTTTGTCCGTATAGCCGCGACTACCCTACGGGAACGCAAGGCGAACAGTCGCCAGGGCTACTCTTTAAACACCCTCTGAAATAAAAATTAGCGGTGCTGATTTTTGTTTCGACCAAACTGTTTTAACATTAACAATTTGTCGAGCAATTTGGAGGAATTCCACATGACGTTTCGCTTTACCAGTTTGGGATTGGGACTTGGGTTAGCCGTAACGGTGCCAGCTCTGGTCGTGCTAGCCCAATCTGTTGTCCCAACCCCACCGCTTGTGGAAACCCTCACCCCCACCACGGATAAGTTTGCCCCCGACATCACAATTGTCTCACCTCAACCTGACCAAACCCTACCCAGTTCCACCGTTCCACTCCAAATTAGTGCAAAACGATTTTTCCCTGGCAAAGACTCCAATACGGGGTTAGGACTGCACTTTAAGGTCATCGTCAACAACGACCCACCCATTGATTACTTCGACATTACCCAACCGCTAAATCTCAACTTACCGCCTGGTACCCATACCATCCGAGTGGTAGCGGCACGTCCTTGGAACCAAAGCTATCGCAATCGCCCCTCCTTTGCCAGTGTCACCTTCAATGTGCAACAGGCAGACAAGAAAAATACACCGAGCTTTGAACCCGGTATCGGTTTGCTGACGCTGGTTTCCCCGTCTGCCAATAGTTATGGTGCCGAACCCTTACTGGTGGACTACATCGTGCATGGGGTTAACTTAGGGCGGGTAGCCGAAATTCGCTATACGTTGAATGGCAAGGTCATGAAGACCACCGATCGCAAACCGTTTTACCTCACAGGCTTGCAACCGGGGCAAAATACGCTGGTGGTGGAGTTGGTGGATGGGCGCGGTAAGGTACGCCCCAATGCAGGCATGAACCGGGTCGAGCGCAGCTTCACCTACCAACCGGGTGGCCGTGATACCCTATCCCGGTTAATTCGGGGCGAATTGCAACCCAGCGAGATGGCTGGGGCACTGGGGCCAGAACCATTCATTTACGATGCGGCTGGAGCACCCAGACGGTTGAAGTGAATGGTGGATGGTGAATGGTGGATGGTGGATAGTGGATGGTGAATAGTGGATGGTGTTAACTGACCGATTGACTGGCGCGACGGCTGATTGTTTCCACCTGTTGTTGGAGTTGGGCGGGTGTTTGGGCTGGTTCTTGGCAACTCAACCCCGCACAGACCAACCCGATCGCGCCAGTTGGCAAGCTCGATTCGGGTTTGCAGATGATTGTGGGGAGATACTGCTGCACCAGTGGAGCGCAGTGGTCGGAGGTGGTGCGGATTAGGGTGTGGTTGTGGAACCAGTCGAGGGCGGTGAATAGGCTGGGGCAGGCTTGGGGCGATCGCTGCATCACACTGGCAAAGGCCAGCAGGGTTTGTTCGGCGCGATCGAGGTAGGCCAAGTCATCGGTGAGCAGAGCCAGTCGCACCAAATTAGCAGCGGCGATCCCATTGGCCGATGGAGTGGCATTGTCGGCATAGCTGCGTTCCCGCACCAACAAATCCTGACTGGCATCATTCGCCGCGTTGTAATAACCGC
>CAZJZR010000594.1:0-3220 GCA_964550475.1 uncultured bacterium | reverse complement strand
TGTCCTCCTGCTAATTTATATCGCTAACGTGTATTTTAAATGCATGACAGCTTATTACAGTTACCAAATGGCTGGACATCCATTGCCGCGATCGGTGAACAGATGCCTGATTTACCTATGCCTTTACGTTAAATGATTCTCAATCCTTTGGGTTGCTGTCCTCCGTGCCTGTAAATCTCGATGCCGCCAGTCGGCACAGAAGTCTTCATAGTTATACGACAGCATAGTTATACGAGAGAGACGATTCAGCCAAACCAACACTGGGTGAGAGGCTGGGGACTTGTGGAACAGTCATGCCTCCGGGATTGGTGGAGGGACATGGCAATGTCGTGGTTACGTCTGCATTAATCCAGGGTGCAGGAGTTGAACCTGCCTGGGGCGAATTATGAGTTCGCTGCCTGATCCGCTCGGCCAACCCTGGTAGGGGTACCCATCATTTGGGGAGTATGTCATAACTTATGGTATCATCCCCCGATATTAAGGGTTAAGTCCTTAAATCAAGGAAAATTTTGGGAACTGCCGAGGTTGAGCTTGCCGACCTTTGCTCAACCGTCCCAATCTACTTTCCCCCAGCACCGCCTCATCACCGGAACTCCCCAACTTCACAGCCACCATGTCCCCTAATTTTGCTGTTCTGTTAACCCTTAGTTTATTAGCTCTGATGGTCGGGGCAGGGGTATTTAGTGGATTTGTGGGATTCGCCTTGGGGCGGGAGGCATTAAAGGGGGTGACCCAACCGGATGTGCCACCGACCAGTAAGTTTATCCAACGGATGGCCAAGAATCCTAATCCGCACCAAGAGGCTGTGTTTTTGCGGGAGTCGGATATTTTAGCCACGGTCAAAGCGAGGACGGAAGGCAGTGTTAAGGGTAACACCCGCCCCAAGCCCGCTGCCACCACCACGCCCAACCCTAATGCCAGTCCGGATGTGGCGGCTAACACTGACGGGAAGGCGCAATTCCCCATCACCAATCAAGTGTCTGGGGTAACGATGGCGGTGCGATCGCTGCGCCAAGAGGGGGATGCCCTGATTATGGATGTCAGCTTAAAAAATGACAGCAGTCAATCGGTGCGCTTCCTGTATAGTTTTTTAACCGTGATGGATGACCGAGGACGCACACTGAATGCCACCGCCAGCGGTTTACCGGGGGAAATTCCCCCCGCCAGTGAAGAGTTCCAAGGAACGGTGAAAGTGCCTGCGATCGCCCTAGATGGAGCCAATACCCTATCCGTTACCCTCACCGACTATCCAGAACAACGCATCCAACTGCAAGTCTCTGGTATTCCTGCCCAACCCTAATGCCTTCTGCGCTTGGTCATCTGCCCGCTCCGTTCTCCTGCACCCCCAAACGGTAACCATTGACGCTTCCTTACCCAGCGTTAACCGTTAAAGTCAACGCATGGAGAATTAGCGATTCCCCAGATAGGATGTTGGTTGAATTCCCCCTGAATCATCCTACTGTCGTAATCGTTCACTCCCCTGACGGGGAGGAAGAAGCGGGCGTAGCCCGCAACGCTTTTCCTCTGGGGGGATGTGAACAGTTACCTACTGTCCATATAATTGCTTACTAAAATGAATAGTCCGTGGCAGTCTGCATAGTTAGCACAAAATAATGGTTGTTCCTCTGGTTGTTGATTTGGCAACCGTTCCAGCGATGCACCCCCTAACTGCGTCAGACGTGGTTCAACGCCTGATTGCTGTTTTTTTACTGATTGGCATCAATGCGTTTTTTGTGGCAACGGAATTTGCCATTGTGTCAGTGCGGCGATCGCGAATTGCTCAACTGGTGCAAGAGGGCGACCTGCAAGCGGAAACGGTGCAATATCTGCAACGCAGTATCGATCGCCTGCTCTCCACCACGCAACTGGGCATTACCTTGTCGAGCTTGGGGTTGGGGTGGATTGGCGAAAATACGATTGCGGTCGTAGTGGCGGAATGGATTCAACACCTCCCGATCGCACCGAGTTGGCGGACGGGCATGGCTCATGCCATTTCAGTGCCATTGGCGTTTCTCCTGTTGGCATACTTGCAAATTGTTTTGGGCGAACTGTATCCCAAATCCTTAGCCCTGCTCTATCCAGAAAAATTAGCCCGCTTACTCAGTCCCTCCAGCGTGGCGATTTCCCGCCTGTTTTATCCCTTCGTTTCCGTACTGAATGAATCGACCCGTCTGTTGCTGCGATTGGTGGGCATTCGCGCCAATGTGGAGGGGTGGCACCACCAACTCACCTCAGAGGAGTTGCAACTGATTATTGCCACCGCAACAGAATCGACTGGGCTAAAGGCCGAACAGCGGGAGTTATTGAACAATATTTTTGAGTTTGGCGAGGTGTGGGCGAGTGAGGTCATGGTGCCACGCACCAGTTTGGTGACCATTCCGCTGACCGCAACATTGCAAACCTTGTTGCAAGAGGTGGCAGACTCTGGCCACACCCGCTATCCCGTGATTAACAATTCCGTGGACGATATTCGGGGCATTGTGGACATGAAGGCGTTGGCGGAACCCTTGGCTACGGGGAATTTACGCCTGGATGATATGGTGCAACCGTGGCTGCGGCCAGCCCGATTTGTGCCGGAACAAATGCCGCTGCGAGAGTTGTTGGATATGATGCAGCGATCGCGCCTGCCCATGGTGATTGTGGTGAATGAGTTTGGTGACACCGCTGGATTGATTACCATGCATGACGTAATTACCGCGATCGTGGGTGATCTGAACCAATCGGCGGAAGCAGAGGAGTTAAGCATCCAGCAGGAAGACCACAATGTATTTTTAGTCCAAGCGCAGTTAGACATTGATACGGTCAACGATGCGCTGGATATTGATTTACCGCTCACCGACAATTACGACACCCTCGGCGGCTTTTTAATCCATCATTTGCAAAAAGTGCCCCGACCAGGGGAACAGTTTCAATACGACAACTTGGAATTTACGGTGATGTCAGTCTCTGGCCCCCGCCTGAACCAAATCCGGATCCATGTCATAGAAGCCGATTCTGATGGGGACACAGCCGAACTGTTGGGGCAATTACCGTCTTATTATTCCAGTTGTCGTCTACCGGACTCGGCTTCACCCCAACCGCAACACCCAAATACATCCATAGCAGATTGATCGGCTAAATCCGCCCGTACAGTTTGCGATTTGATACAATCCACAATCCTAACCATTGGGGATAGGATTGCTGCCGTGCCTAATGGCTCGACCGACTGTGTTTTTCCATC
>CAZJZR010000593.1:0-3221 GCA_964550475.1 uncultured bacterium | reverse complement strand
AGGATCCGTTCCTTTCGACTTCGCTCAAGGGACGAATCCTATGAGCCTAGCGGAAAGAGATAAATTGGCTGAGCCTAACCGCAAGCTATCCGTTGGCTGAGCGAAGCCGAACCGTTGGCTGAGCGAAGTCGAAGCCAACGGCTCCACAGTCCGACCTAAACGCGGTTAGCCACCATCTTTTCCACCGCTTCCACAATCTGAGCCGGTTGGACAATGGTGAGGTTTTCCAGCACACCGTTGTAGGGGGTGGGGATGTCTTGGGAGGACAACCGCAGCACCGGCGCGTCCAGTTCATCGAACAACCGTTCGTTAATCGACGCAATCAGTTCTGCGCCGATGCCACCCGTCCGCATACACTCTTCCACCACAATCACCCGATGGGTCTTGCGGATCGATTCGCCAATCGTGTCAAAGTCCAGCGGCTTCAAGGAAATCAGGTCGATCACCTCTGGATCGTAGCCGTCCTTGGTCAGCGTCTTCACCGCTTGCATCACATGATGGCGCATCCGGGAATAGGTGAGGATCGTCACATCCTTGCCGCGCCGCACCACTTCCGCCTTATCCAGCGGCAGCAAGTATTCCTCTTCCGGCAGCGTTTCCTTCAAGTTGTAGAGCAACACATGCTCAAAGAACAACACCGGATTCTCATCCCGGATCGCAGATTTAAGTAAACCTTTGGCGTTGTAGGGCGTGGAACAGGCGACAATTTTTAGCCCCGGTACCGCTTGGAAGTATGCCTCCAACCGTTGGGAGTGTTCCGCCCCCAGTTGCCGACCCACACCCCCTGGCCCCCGAATCACGAGGGGAATTTTGAAGTTGCCACCAGAGGTGTAGCGTAACATCCCGGCATTGTTGGCGATTTGGTTAAACGCTAACAGCAAGAACCCCATGTTCATGCCTTCGATAATCGGACGGAGACCTGTAATGGCCGCACCGATCGCCATCCCAGTGAAGCTATTCTCGGCGATCGGCGTGTCCAATAACCGCAAATCCCCATATTTCTGGTAGAGGTCTTTGGTGACTTTATAGGAACCACCGTAATGACCCACGTCCTCACCTAGGACAAATACTTTTGGATCACGAGCCATTTCTTCATCAATGGCCGCCCGTAGTGCATTGAATAAAAAGGTCTCAGCCATCTAAACCTCTAACGTTGCTTACCCAGAACACTTAACCAGAACACCGTTGGACACAGGGTTGGACCAAGAATGGTGTGTCCAAGAATTGCCCAGGTTAATGTACCTAGTCAATTACGCCCAAATGACAACATCTGATTTTACCCTGTGATTGCCGTGAAACGTTAGGGGGGGTGGAGAGAGTGGGTAGGTGGATGTCGGGTTGTCCGATAACTAGTACGGTTTTAAATCGGCGATCGCTCCTGTAACGGTCAACTGGCGATTAATCCTAAGCTGTACCGATAGGGATAATTGGCGGCAGCGGGTTGGGGCATGTACTACATCTAACGCTACAAATAGGGTTTGGGGATTTTTGCCCCCCTACCCGTAGTAGTGCAGCCCTTGAAGTCTGAAGAACATCGCAGTATGATAGCAAGCAATAGCGGTTCGACTCGGCAGCAACCCCCATGAGTAGGGGATGCCCCACGAAAAAGTCTACCGCTAACGCTATTAGTAGCCAGATTAGTAGCCAGTCTTTGTACCAACCTTATATCGCCGTTTTATTGCCGCGCCGTCTTCGGAGTCTATGAGTTACCATCTCTCCACCGCTAAGTTGCAGCTTTATCATCGGTGTCCCCAAGCCTACTATTTCCGGTATGAACGCCGATTACGACCTTCAGGATTTGGGGGTGGCCCTGCGGAATTGGGAACCGCCCTGCATCAGGCATTGGCGCGAATTTATCAAGACTGGCATTACCAAGACCCCGTACCTGATGTCAATTGGGTTGACCAGTGCTGGCGGCAACACACCACCGACCTGACCCCTAGCCAAATTTTTGAAGGGCAAGCGATTCTGCGCCGTTATCACCGTTCCTTCATTGCCAATCGCGCTGTGCTGAATCGTCCAGTGGCCACAGAAGGCAAAATTCAAGGCTATCTGCGGGTGAACAGCCTGGAATTCGCCCTCTCCGGTCGGTACGATCGGCTTGATTGGATTGGTGATGGCTTAGAACTGATTGACTACAAATCCTCCAAAGAAGTGAAGGAACTGAATCCCGATGAGGTCAGCCTTCAGATTGGTCTGTACTACCTCGCCTTGGAGCAGAAGTATCAACAAAGCCTGAAGCGGTTGAGCATCATTTACCTCCGCAGCGGCCAAACCATCAGTTTTGACGCAACCCCCACCCACAAGGAGCAGGTCGAGCAATCGGTTTGCGAGTTGGCGATGCGCCTGCGAGCTGAGCAAAAGTGGGAGCCGCGTGCGGGTGACCATTGTATGCGCTGCCCCTACTTTTCCTATTGCCCTGCCCAACAACCCAACCCCCAACCCTTACCCCAAGAGGCGCGCCGGGAAAACGGGTTGCAGTTGGTGTTGTTGTAACTCTGCGTCCCGTCCTATAACTCCGCGTCCTACCGCCCAAAGTAGACCCGCGCATCAAACCCGGAACCCTTGAGGTAGTTACTCCATTGTTCCGCTGTGCTGCGTTCTGGGAACGGCCCAACCGCCACATGGGCTTCCACAGGGCTGATGCGCGACACCACGAAATCATCCGGAGCACCCAAGAGGCGGATCCGTTCCACCAAGCTGCGGATGTCCCTTCGTCCTGCCGGAACGATCGCGAAGTAACCTTGCTTCACTTTCGTCGTCGGGGTGGCTAGGGGGGGGCCAGATACTACGGGAATTTCTACGCTACCTGTAGTAGTGCGGGATGTGCTGATGCGGTAGGTGCGACCTTCGGGCGTATTGGCAAGGGCTTGGGTAATTTGTGCCTCTGTCCAACCCTGTTCCAAGCGCACCAAGTAATAGGCAATTTCCGTATCCGTCGCCCGTCGGCCTGTCACCTTTTGATAGATTTGGTCGATCGCCCTGCGGTTTTGGGCTTCTTTGCTGTTGGCGATATCCTGGCGCACCTGGGTAATTGAACGTCCCGATTCCAAGCGTTGCAGGTGGTAGGCCAACCCCGATGGTTCTGGTTCCCGTTTCAAGATCTCCAAGTAAACCTGGCGGATTTGGTTGGCTTCGCGGCTATACAACACACCACCGGGAGAACTGCCGTTGCCGGTGGGCAGGGGGGTGACTCCGGGGGCGGCGGTAAACTCCTGCAC
>CAZJZR010000592.1:0-3226 GCA_964550475.1 uncultured bacterium | reverse complement strand
GATGGTGAATGGTGGATGGAAAGTAGGGGATTAGGGGATTAGGGGAGATGGGAGGGTTTACCGCAGAGTCGCGGAGGGGGGATTAGGGATGGGGCGATCGCCCAAATAGGGTTTGGAGGTAGGCGTTGGTGATGGAACGATTCCAGGCTGTCAGTCGATGTAACACTTGCAGGCAGGTGTGGGTAAAACTGAGGCGGTTGTGGATTGACCAGGTTGACCAGCCCAATACGGTGGTCATCCGATGCAGCGTGCCGACTAAACTGCTGCGATCGCGGCGATAGGTGACGTGCCCATGCATGGTTCGCAGCACAGTCCAGCCCATCCGTCCCAGCGACGAATTGGGGTAGAGCCAGCGGCCAAATCCCCAAAACTTCACCATGTGGTTAATTTCATCCACCAACAGTTCTGCCAAAACTGCGTGCAACGAGCCAGTGCTGTGTAGCATCAGCCACAGGTAGAGGCAGGCCGCTCCATATTCGGTGGCAATTCGGTGTAAGCCGTGGCGATACAGGGCATCCAATGGATCGGCGCAGGGTTGGTAGGGACGCACCGCATGGGGTTTCACCAACACCTTTTGTTGGCTCAGTTGTTGATACAGTTTGCTGAGGGCAGGGCTGTGTTGCCGTTCTTCTTTCTCCCATAACCCCGGTTCAATCACGGTGCCATCCGTGGCCACCACCCCACCAACAAACTTGGCCATGGCGGGGTGAAAGGGCTGTAAATACTGGCGACTGGTTTGCGTGTACCCGCGAATCGGAGCTTCGGTGTCGATCGCCCCTTGCAAAATCGCTAAAAAGGTATCGGTGGCCATGCCCTGAATTTGCTCACAGGTGATGTCTGGCCAGTGAATTGGCTGCCAAGGGCGAGGTGCGGGGGCGTGGAATTGTTGGGGAAGGTCTGCCAGGCGATCGGTGAGGCGATCGGGCGCAAAGTAATGATTTAGTAACTGATCCAAGCGGTTTTGTATCTGCGGGTACCTATGGGCAGGAATCGCTTGAACCGTTTGAGGTGGCGGTAAAATTAACCCGTGTTCCCTGTCAATTTTGCTAGTCATCGGGAGAGTGAATGGATGCGTTTGGTTGGTTGCCACCAGCCTACGCAATCCATCCCCGGCCTGTCAGTCGGAATAGGTCGGCAATCTCAAGCTGTTGCCGCAAGGGATGAAGTCGGAAAAAGTCGGAATCAGGTCGGGATCGGTTGTGACCATAGACAGGGGGATTGCCGCTATAGTTCGATGTGTAAAATGCCGTATAGCCGTGACTTAAGTCGCCAAGGCTACATCAAATAGGACTTTTAAAAAAACAGGACTTTTAAAATACCCTCTAAGTGATGTGGGCGATGCCCACACCACCACAAACGGTTAGAGGCTCCTAATCCTTAGGTTTTGATGGCTTGGACGAGAATTTTGGCCACGACGGCAAGTTGCTGTTTATTAAATTTCTCAATTAGCAACTTGGCCACGGCTTGGGGATCGCTGGGCATGGTGACGGCTCCATTGCCCGTTGCTGCCGCCGCTGCCACTGGAGCTGCCGCCGCAGGTGCCGCTGCCACCGGAACCGCACATTTTTGCAGACTGGCGTTGGTGGTGATTTCTGCCGATCGCCCCGCTTGTAATAATTCCGCCGCTTGTTTCAGTTCCTTAATCACCACGGGAGCTAAGGTGTTGAACGGCACCTTGGGATTGGCGATCGCCCCCTTGGTTGCCCCAATCAGTTTTTGCCAGGTGGCTTCTGGACTGAGTTGGTTGAGGCGATCGCATAGCCCTCCCAACTGTTGCCGTGTGGTTGGGGTTGGCCCTTGCTTAAACAGCGTCAACATCTGCTTCAGCACATCTGTGACCTGTGCCACATAGTTGACAGTTGGTTTAGCACCTGAAGAGGGTGCTGGACCACCGCTCACCAATCGTTCCAAATAGGCTTGCAACTTAGCAAACGTAGGTTCCGACTGCTGTACCGCTTGTTCAGCCGATTCTTCTTGCAATCCGTAAGGACTTTGCAACTGTTCGATCAGCCCCTTTAACGTATCGAACCCTTGGAGAAACATTGATTCCAATGCCTGATCCACAGGCACAGTATTCTCCTTGAGAATTTTGAAGCAATCTTCTAAGCGGTGCGCTGTTTTCTGAATACTGGCGAACCCCAACATGGCTGCCCCACCTTTCACAGAGTGAGCCGCCCGGAATAATTCATTGACGCGCTCTGTATCTCTGACGGTTGCCCCTAAATCCAATAGGCCATTTTCTAGCGTTTGGAGATGTTCCAGGGACTCTTCAATGAAGTAATGTAATATTCTTTGATTTGCCGGATCCACGGCAGTACTCCCATAAGCTAGGTAATGAATAAATCTGACTGAAATACAGCGATCTGCAAAAAATTAAGTGGGCTGGGAAAACCTGGTGTTCAGGAGCGGTGCAGATCTGAAGCAGATCTCAAACAGAATCACCCCAAAACCGAACCTGTCAATGATAGAGATCCAGGTTAATTAACACTCCTCTGAGCAAAGTGGTTGATACCCACTAGAACGCACACCAGAACCCACAACTGTTGTAAATATTACAGATGTAACTATTGCAGAGACGTTGCAGATGTCGCGAAACTTATAGCTCACTCTCCTAGGGTAAGTAAATCTAGGGTAAGTAAATCTAGAGAAACCAAATCTAGATGAGTCGATTCACCAAATATATTACCCAAATATATAGTAGTCGCACATTAAGTGTGAGGCTATTACTTGGTAATCGTCCCACCCAGTCGTGCTAGGGGAGTGTTAGATGGCCGCTTGCGGCAGTGTGGCTTGTCCCCACAGCCCGCAACCCCCTCAACAGTCAGGCTTTTGCGCTAATCGGCGGCACCTCATAAAGATGAAAAGTGCTCTAGCTTAGTTTTAGCGTCGGGATTTACCCTAAAACCTGCCTTTAACAAGAAACTAGGATCGTCGAGTCAAGATCTGCAAATGGCTAAGACCGGGGTCATGAATTCTCCATGTTAGGCGATCGCTCTACAGTTGAGCATACCCAAAACACCGCAGTGTGTAACCTCTGCACTCGTAACGGCTCCCATGTCCCTAGGGAAAAAGGCGGACTCTAGAAGGCAGACGATTCGGTGGGTCAGAAACCTGCGTCGGCAGATTTTAATCGCCACTCCCCCAAGGGCAAGATGCGCCATCCCGCAATTTGTCCCCCCAGAATTTGTCCCCCTCAATTTGTAACTGTGACACACTCCAGAGCAAT
>CAZJZR010000591.1:0-3230 GCA_964550475.1 uncultured bacterium | reverse complement strand
ACCGCATCTACAAGAACTAAACCCGCCTACGCGGGTTTCAAAACCTTTAGTCCGCGTAGGTGGACTATAGCCCTACGGGCTATAGCCTTCGGCATGGCTGCGCTAGGGCTTCGCTAGCGTTTGGATAACCGCGTCGGCGAAGCTTGCCAAAGGGCTGATGCTATTTGCCTGGATCTATCGACCAACTGTTGGATACGCCCGATGCAACGGTAGGAGAACCCAGATTACGGCATCTTAGCCAACACATCCGTAGGATTACTCATGTAGGATCAGTCCGCGATCGCGGCAAGAACAGCACCCACACACCAGCAATGTACCGAAAATTCTAGCTCTAAACTGGATCGGCCTATCGACTGAAAGCCAGATCAGGGATTAAAGCCAATCTCCCACCTCTGCCATGGAAGTTCCGACCGCACTCCAGCATGACCTGTGCAATTTTCGTCGCCTTCAGCCCATTGCCGCCAATCCGCGCCAATCCCACTTTCCCTTCACCCTTCGCCCTTCACCCTTTTACCGTTCCGCCTTTTACCGTTTCCCCGGCCTGCCCCCCATCCCTTCATCACCCTGTCCAGCATGATCACTTCCCGATAGCGAATTGCTATACACTTTTACATGCTTTCATAGACATACAGTTCACCGACGTAAGGGTCAGATAACAGCAATGGGATGGATGCCAGAGGCCGCATTGGACGTGTCCGGGGTGCATGACGGGATACTGGACAACTCCAAAATGAACAACAGCCAATTGGAGCGCACGTTTAACCAAATTCGGTCAACGTTGTTTAGTCAGTTAACCACCTGCACCACCAGCCAAGGCACTGAGCATCTGGCGTTGGAATTGACCGGAGAGATGAGTCAGTTTGTGCGGTTTAACCGCGCGAGGGTGCGGCAAACGGGTAGCGTCAATAATGTCGAACTGGCTCTGACCCTGATGTGTGAAGGTCGGACGGCGTTCCGGGAAATTCCGTTTACTGGCGATATGGGAACGGACTTGGCGTTGGCGGAAGCGGCATTGGCCGAACTACGCCAAGACTTGCCCCAACTGCCTGCTGATCCCTATTTGGTTGTGCCAGAGGGTGCGGATACCAGTCACTCTAGCCATGCGGGGCATGTGTTGCGGCCAGAGGCGATCGCCGATGCCATCTTACCCACAGTCGCCACGGTGGATTTTGTGGGTTTGTATGCGGGTGGCTCGTTAATTCGCGCCTATGCCGACTCGGTGGGGAAGTCCCATTGGTTCACCACCGACTCCTTCACCCTGGACTATTCCCTCTTTACCCCCGACGGACAGGCGGTGAAGGGGACGTTTGCGGGTAGCCATTGGGATCAGTCGGCCTACGAGGCTAAACTGGCGGCTTCCAAACTGCAACTGGAGCAAATGGATCGACCCGCCAAGGCAATTCCCAAGGGGCAGTACCGCACCTATTTGGCTCCGGCAGCGGTGGCCGAAATCATTGGTCTCCTGTCGTGGGGTGAGCGAAGCGGCGATTCAGCGGGGGGGCAGTGCGCTGGCGATGCTGTGCCGGCGCGAAAAACACTGGTCTGAGCAGTTTAGCTTGAAGGAAAATTTTGCGCGGGGGTTGGTGCCTCGGTTTAACGATTTGGGTGAAGTGTCGCCGATGGAGTTGCCGTTGATTTCGGCAGGGCGGATGGTGAATAGTCTGATTAGCTCTCGGTCGGCGAAGGAGTATGGCAAAGTCGCCAATGGTGCAGCACGGGGAGAATATCTGCGATCGCCCGAAGTGGCTCCCGGTCAGTTGGCCACCGCTGACATCCTTAAAACTTTGGACACGGGTTTGTATGTCTCCAATCTGCATTACTTGAACTGGAGCGATCGCCCTGCCGGACGGTTCACCGGCATGACCCGTTACGCCTGCTTCTGGGTGGAAAACGGCGAAGTTGTCGCCCCGATCGAAAATCTCCGGTTTGATGAAAGCCTCTATCGCTGCTTCAGCCCGGAACAATTGCTGGCTCTGACCCAATCCCAAGAGTTCATTCCGGAGGTGGGTACCTATGGCCATCGCCAACCGGGGGGAATTTGGGTTCCGGGTATGGTGATTGAGGATTTTACGTATACGTTGTGATTTTGGTAATCGGTAATCGGTAATGGGTAATGGGTAATGGGTGATGTCCCGATTACCGATTACTTGAGTAGTTGGATGGATTTGAGGATGCGATCGTAGTCTGCCCGACTGAGGGGTTTGCAACGTTCATAATTATTGGTGGCTGGGTTCAACCGCGAGAAGGGAGAAATCAGCACTGGATTGCCTTTGACCGGGAGGAAGCTCATCCAAGCGGTCTGATTGTTATACCTATCCTGATAAATCTTGGCTAACCCGACCCCAGATTGGACTTGGCCGATTTGTTTCAGCCGTCGAGGGCCATCTTTGGAGGTGTAAATCACAAAACACCGATTATCCGGACTGGCGTATTCCAGCATGTAGCCAGAGTCGTCATCGCCATTGGCATATTGCCCCTGTTCTCCCTCTGCTTTGAGGAGGCGAAACCCAGGGGGTAAGTCGGTGGGTACAACAATCGGGATGGGTAATTGGGTGAGTTGGCGTACCTGTTGCGGCGAGAGTAGATGACCAGAGGGGGCTTTGGGCGATCGCGCTTGGAGCTGTGCTGGGGCGATCGGGTCGGCAAGGACTGGACTTGCAGACAGCCCCATCAGCAAACCACCGAGGTAACCGACAAACCGACCTAAACCGGGGGACTTCCTGACCATCGTGACTACCGTCCAGCCTCAATGATTGTTTGCACAGCGGCGATCGGTAGCCCCAAGGCCGTGGCCACTTGCTCCACACTCAACCCCAGTCCCAACAAGCGCGGCACCGATTCTAGCAACGATTGCTCTGCCTGTTCAGCACGGCTCCGTTCCTGTTCGGCTCGCTGTCGTTCTGACTCGGCTCGCTGTCGTTCTTGTTCCGCCTGTAATTGCGCGTCCTCCGCCCGTTGGCGTTCTGACTCCGCCCATAGTCGTGATTGTTCCGCACGGAGGTGTTCTTGCTCAACTCGTTGGCTCAACTCCACTGAACTCAGAAACCGCTGCCCATCGGGGCGGTAGACGGTCAACTCGGTGCGGGGTTGCCACTCAAACCGAATTCCCAACCGAGGGCTGACCCAGCCCGCCATTTGGGGAATTTCGATTAATTCCTCACCTTGTCGTTGCCAACCTTCTAGGGTGAATTCGTCAGGGTCGTAAATATAATACTCTTCAACTCCGTAAT
>CAZJZR010000590.1:0-3236 GCA_964550475.1 uncultured bacterium | reverse complement strand
TCGGTGTAGCTGAAGTTGTCGGCGTAGTCTACGGTGTAGGAGCCGAAGGTTTTGCCACTGAGGCCAGGGAGAGCCGCTTGCAGGTTGGTGATCAGGGTGTTGGCGCGATCGCTGTCCACCGCTTCGTAGTCGTGGCGGGAGTAGTAGTTGCGGCCATAGGTTTGCCAGTGTTCTTTGACAATCTCCTCCACCGACTGTTGCCGCACCGCCAGCACATTCAGCCAGAACAGCACCGCCCACAGGCCATCCTTTTCCCGGATGTGGTTGGAGCCAGTGCCAAAGCTTTCTTCGCCGCAGAGGGTAGCTTTGCCTGCGTCTAACAAATTGCCGAAGAATTTCCAGCCCGTCGGGGTTTCGTAACAGTCGATCCCCAGCTTGGCAGCGACGCGATCGGGGGCTTGGCTGGTGGGCATGGAGCGGGCAATGCCAGCCAACCCATCCCGATAACCGGGAGCCAGTTTGGCATTGGCGGCGAGGATGGCGAGGCTGTCGCTGGGGGTAACAAAGAAGCGACGACCCAAAATCATGTTGCGATCGCCATCCCCATCGGATGCAGCACCGAAGTCGGGGGCGTTGTCCCCAAACAACCGCTCTACCAAATCGTGGGCATAGACCAAGTTGGGATCCGGATGCCCACCACCAAAGTCTTCCAACGGTACCCCATTTTGCACCGTACCCATGGGCGCACCCAACCGCTGTTCAAAAATGGCGTGGGCGTAGGGGCCGGTGACCGCGTGCAGCGAGTCCATGCACATGCGGAATTGGCCGGAGGTGAGCAGTTCCTGGATGCGATCGAAGTCAAACAGTGACTCCATCAATTGGGCGTAGTCCACCACCGAGTCAATCACTTCGACGGTGGTATCGCCCAGTTTGGTTGTCCCCAGTTTGTCCAGATCCAAATCAGTGGCTTCGAGAATTTTGTAGCTGTCGATGACTTTGCTGCGGGCATAAATCGCCTCGGTCACCTTCTCTGGCGCGGGGCCACCGTTGCCAATGTTGTACTTAATGCCAAAGTCGCCATCGGGGCCACCGGGGTTGTGGCTGGCGGAGAGGACAATGCCGCCAAACGCTTGGTACTTGCGGATGACGCAGGACACCGCCGGAGTGGAAAGGATGCCGCCGCGTCCCACCAGAACCCGTCCAAATCCGTTAGCCGCCGCCATTTTCAGGATGATTTGGATGGCTTGGCGATTGTAGTACCGCCCGTCACCGCCCAAGACCAAGGTTTGCCCCTGAAACCCCTCCAAACTGTCAAAGATGGACTGGGTGAAGTTTTCCAGGTAGTGCATTTTTTGGAACACAGGTACCTGCTTGCGGAGGCCAGAGGTGCCCGGTTTTTGGTCGGAGAAAGGTTGGGTGGATACGGTGCGGATATTCATTGAACGATTCAAAGAATGGACAAAACGACAGCAATTAAATCAGGGTTAATACAAGCGTTAATCTATGCTGCCGTTACTGTACACCGTTTTGCTAACCGCAGATCGGCTAGCGGCTAAAAGCGAGACTGCCTCAGAGAGTGTTTTAAGGGTTGATTTTTCGTGAATCGTCACAGTGAGTGTTTAGGGTGATGGCTGTTCTGGGTTTGTCGATGTTGTTAGTTGCTGCAACTCCCCTTGCCAACCCCAAAACACATCAGCTAACCCGATCGCGGTTAAAAATCGTGGTAAGTTGCCGACATACCATTCTAATTCCGGAATCCTGCAAGCGGTGGCCGTGAGGATGTCGGCGAGGGGGGCGCGATCGCAGGCCACGCCGTACTCTTGGAACAGTGCAGAGAGGCGATCGGCGGCATCCAAGCAGGTCTGGCGATACCAGGCAATGCAACGGGGATGAAACTCCTGAAAGGGTAAGTTGCGCCATGCCGCTTGTAAATCAGGGGGAATCTCTAACTCGTAATCCTCCAGATAAGCTGCCAAATCACCCTCGTAGGTTTTGGCGAGATGGTTGATCTGCGACTCGTCCAATAACCGGGGATGGAGAAAGGAAAAATCATGGCGATAGGTGAACCGTTGTTGGCCATGGCTAAATAGGGCGATCGCCCAGCCAATCCCCGACTTGAGGGTAATGCGTAAACACAGACCCTCCATCGCCATCAGCCGACTCTCCAGTTTGTTGAGTTGATCGGTGTTGTAGCTTTTACAGGCGGCAAAGATCCAGTTGTCATGGGCTTGCCAAGAATTGTGGGTTAATGTGCCAATCCGAGACAACACGGGTTTTAACTGACTGCTAAATTGGTTGGGGTCGCCGCCATATCCTGCCACCACCATGTCCACTTTGCCCCACCAATATCGCCACGTTGGATCGGGAGAGTTACGGTTACTCATCGTCATCGTCGTCACTAAAGAAATCGCCTAAGACAGGCAACTCCAACCAACCATCCTCCATCATGGGCATGGTCAACGTTTCGGTTAGCGGGGACAACCGCAGAATAAATCGGGTTGGGGTGGCGTAGAGGTCAACGCGATAGTCACCGGGGGGGACATCTACCCATTCAAATACTTCATAATGCTGATTCCGTCGATTCTGTACAGCCTTTTCAATGTATTCCTCCTCTCCACATTCGGCTGAGATGATGAAGTGGCCGCAGGGAATGCTGAGTTTCCAGGTCAGGGCGAGGATGGCTGCACTGGCTTCCTCTGGCAACAAGTCCCCGACGACAATCAGGGCATCGTCTAACATACAGTCGCCATCAAACAGCAGGGGCAGGTATACCCCACGCCGTACCAAGGCTTTGCGATCGCGGCTATTCCCTTCATAATGCGCCTGACAAAACTCTTTCACACTGGTTCCGGCCAAGCTACTGGAAAACAGCAAATAGCCATGACCATCACAGAAGAAAGGGCTTTGGTCAAGGTCAAAGGTCAAGCGAGAGGCGGCCATGGCGGGAAGCTTTTTGGTACAAATGAATTGTATCAACGGAGAAATTGATCGTCAAACATCGGTTTACAGAACGTAGCGAAAGTTAGTTTGGATCGCCCAAGATGCTGCGGCTGAGAACTCTGCCTGTTGTTGGGATATGGGAATTACCCCGGTTCTTTGACTGTTGCCTGAAACTTTACTGTGGCGATCGCCCAAATTAAGCGCGTGTCGAATGCTGTCCCGTGGGGTCTATCAGTGTTCGCATGTAAAATGTTGGGGGTGAGTCATCCAGATTTTTTGCGTTAGCCAGAGGTCGAGTTGCAGCAGCGTCATCTATCGCCATCCGTCCATCCACCCCTCCTGCGTGCCCCGGAACT
>CAZJZR010000589.1:0-3240 GCA_964550475.1 uncultured bacterium | reverse complement strand
ACCCGACGGGCAAAGTCGGGGTCGTGATCGAGCAAATCGTCGAAGGCATCGACGGGGATGGCGAGAATCCGCGTCTGTTCGCTAGCGGCGATGATCGTATTCTCTGAGGTACTGTGGGCGAGCACTTCCAACTCATCCAGAGTTTGGCCGGGATGCAACTGCTCAATTTCCACCCCCGTCGGCGTTTGGTAATGGATATTGGCATCCCCCTCCAGAAGCAGCAACAACTCCCGACAGGTATCCCCCGCTTCCGTAATCACATCCCCTGTGGTGTAGCCACGCACCTCTGCCCGTTGCGCGAGGGCAATCAGGGTTTCGCTTTGCATACGGTGGAAAAAGTCGCTATTAAACAACGACACCAGTTTCTCCAACTGGGGACAATCACTCAGAGTCAGAGTTGGCTGGGTGATTTTCCGCAGTTGAGCCACCAAATCCTGGATCAGCGGCGCACTGAAGTGATAGGTCTGGGCGATCACCAGACTGCGCTGTCGATCCAACTGCGCCATCAGGTACAGCGTCGCCGCCTGGATCATCGGATTTGGTTCGTGCAGTAACCCGTCTAAATGGCTGAAAATCTCCTCTGGGGGCGTATTCAGCGGACAGGTCAGCGGCACTTCGCTGGGTTGGGTGAGGATGGCGAGAATTTCGGGGGCAAGGCGATCGCCCCAAGTCCCCTGCTCCAAGTGTTCTAGCAACACGGCTGGGGCAAACTGTTGCAACGATGCCGCCAACTCTGCCGCTGGAGCCTGCGATTGCAATACCACCAACGTCTCCAAGATCGACGGCATGATCACGTCTTGGCGGTGGTGGATGTATTCCCACAGCAACGTTAACACCGCCGTGTGGGGTTGCAGAATCGGCTGGTGCAACGCCCGATAACACTGAATTAAACCGGGCAACTGAGACAGCAAATATTCCGCTTTTTTGGCACTGCTGCTCTGGTCGGATAAGCCGCTGAGAATCCACTCCTCTTCCTGCGGCGTAATCGAGTATTCCCGTCGCAGCGATCGCATCGCTGCCACATCCGGCTCCGCCAAACTATCGCCAGGTAATGGCTGAGCTTGCTTACTTTGCAGCAACAGCAACCGCTCCAGCGATTTGCGATAGCCCGTTAGCCGAATTTGGTTTTCCAAACTGCGTTGCCGATTCGGGTTCAGCAGTTCCGGGTCTTCCACCCCCAACTCTTCCAAGACAATCCGGTGTTCATCATCGGTAATCCCCAACTCTTGGCGCATTTGCTGCAAAATGTCCAAGCTGGTGGCATAGTTGACATACCCTTCTTCCAACGCTTCCCGCACCACCCCCTTATAGGCTTGGTGCCGTTTTTCGCGGGTGAAACCGGGCAACACCTTCGCCAACACATATACCTCATGGGTGTTGAGGTCGCTGATTGCTCGCCCTTCCAAAAACTGCGACACATTCAGTTGCAACTTTTCCAATTGCTTGCGGAACCGACTGGCCAAGTTTTCCCGGGAATAGAGATCCGCCCCACGCCGCCAAGTTTTGTACAGCCACAGCGTACTGAGGCAGACGAGGCCGAGGTCATAGATGTACTGAATCGCTGGCGGCATCAGGATGACGAGAGGGCGACCGCCAAAAATGAAGAAGAAGTTGAAGATGCCAAAGGTGCAGAGGGTAAACAGGCGATGGCGAATCAGTTCCGGTGTCCAGTTGGTCTGATGTTTGCGACCATAAGCCTTGAGCCGTTTTTCTACCCAACGACCTAGCCCATAGCCGATCGCCGTACAGCCACCCAACACCAGCGGCACCATCACCAGTTTTGGAATGGCGATCGCCTGACCAAACCAATACAATCCCGGAGCCAGCAATCCACCCAGTTGATTGGGGTCACGCAACCATGCCCCAGAAAAGTAATAGTTCCAATTGCCTGCATACAGGTAGTAGTAACAGAAATACCCCACCACTAACCCGACGTAACCGTAGCGCAAAAATGAGGTTTCCGGTTGGTTTAAGCTGTGCCAATAGGTGCGTTCGGCATCAATGTCGATACAGGGGTTTTGGCACGCCACACAGGCACTTTGCTCTTTGCCCTGTTCTTTGCCCTCCGTCAACACCGTGCGACACATGGATTGGGTAATCAGTTGGTCGCTCATGTGGGCTTTGCTACTCAGCAGTCCCCCCGGTTCGCTGTAAATGCTCTGCACCGGAGCCATGGGACAAAAGTATTGACACCAGGATTTGCCGCCGTAGAAATAACCAACGGCGATCGCCGCCACAATCGTCAACAGCAACCAGGCCGCCAAGATGCCGCGATCGGCATTAAAAAACAAAATCCGCCCACACAAGCCAACAAACAACCAGCCAAATTGCAGGTAGGGATAGTTACGCCCCAACCACGACTCCGGCGTAACCTTCGCCAGTTCGTAGCGTACCTTCCCCGTTTTGGCATTTTCCCGCCGCAGTTGCCGCTGCCAACCCAAGGCACGGGGAATCTGCGACAAAAACGACAACGGACAAATCCGTCGCCATAGCTCATGGCCAAACACTAGCAGAATAAAAATCGCCGAGGGGACAATCGCCCCCCAAAAGATGGTAGTCCCCAAGGGATAGGGCTGTTCCACCACGCATTTGCCTTGCACTTGCACGCAGGTGTCCGGTAGCCGCAAGGGACTCCAGGGATGGTTCGGCGTGGTTAAACTGGCCGTCCAGGGGTCATAAATCAAGGAGGCAATGACGCATAACCAGGCGATCGTCAATCCCCAGCGAACCCGATGCATCCGCTGCTCTGGCACTTGTGCAAGCATAAATAGAGAAATAGAGAACTAAATCGATGCGGCAGAGTTAGACCAGTCGGATGCGTATAACCTAAACCGACGGTACAGGCGTGAACTGTAACGCATCGCAGGTATTTTACACGCTAATCCCCGACTGCTTCGTTATCATTCTGTACGCAAGATTCTTCCCTGTGGCATTGGCTTTCTTTAGCCAAACGATAGATAACTCAGTCACAGACAGATCAACCCATCGCATGATCAACTCTGTGGTCATGCCACCTTAATCGTCATACATCCGGTGCAGCAAGCCTCAAGTGTTGACTCAACCAAGGTTCGAGGCTGTGGGCAAGGTCCTATCTCATCTAGCTTTGGCGACTGTTTGCCTTGCGTTCCCGTAGGGTAGTCGCGGCTATACGAACACTAGTGTAGCCATGCCTGTAGGGCTATAAACTGCCTACGCAGGTTATAGAAACCCCTGATTTTCTTCAGTCCGCGTAGGCGGACT
>CAZJZR010000588.1:0-3243 GCA_964550475.1 uncultured bacterium | reverse complement strand
TAACTGGGTTAACTGGGGTCTATTTCACGTTTGGTCTAGATGCGGGTTCAACCCACATCTAGACCAACTCAACCTGCCGACACGGGTTTACAAGTCCTTAGCCCGGATTGTTCATGACACTTTACCGAAAAATCCCCAATCACACGGTAGAGGCGAACGGCAGTTTGCCCCTACCGATTTGGGTTGAGGTACATTGATCCCCAATTCAGCCAACAATCACACCCAGCGGCTCCAGCAAGTGGTATGATAGGTTTGTTACATTTTTTAACGAGTTGCTCATCTTAGATCTTCAACCTTAGTTGCTTGAGATTGCTCAACAAGTTTCAGTTCGGTTCGTTTTGTTTCGCTTCACGTCTAAACCGTTTTGGGGTGCTTTATCCCGGTTTCGCTGCTACCGCCTTGGGGCAGTTTTGGAACGTGTCTGCGATCCATTGGTTGCAAGAGCTAGGTCTCCCCTTGCGATCGCCCTCTGCGGTTCCATTTCGGCCAATTTACCCATGGTTGCTTCAGCCAGGAGTGGGTTAATTGCTCTGAACCAATGCCATCAACAGCTTCCCAGCCCACTTTTAGATGGGAATTTTTTAAACAGCACTTTTTTAATCAGCCAATTCGTCAGCCAATTCTTAACCAGTGTTCACTGCGGGTTCAGCCTGCCCGACCATACTAATCCTGAGCCAGTCCCGTTACTGGGGCGATCATCCTCCACTGTCCTCCGACAGATCAGCCTGTGCGGCGATGATTGCCCGGTGCCGCGATCGCGAATTTGCTTCATTTGACCTGTTGATTTGACCTGTTAATTTAACCCCCTTTTCCGATCCTCTACCCCCTGATTTCTAGTCCTATGACATCGGTCAACCACGAGTACGCGCTGATTACAGGAGCCAGCACTGGCATCGGGCGAGCCATCGCTCTAGCCTTTGCCCAAGCCGGAATTCATGTGGCTCTCGTCAGTCGTTCTGCTGACAAGTTGAGCCAAGTGGCAGACCTGTTGGCTCCAACTGGGGTGACGGTGAAAACCTATCCCATGGATTTAGCGGTGGTGGGTGAGGTGAAGGAAAAGTTGGCTGCGATCGCGGCTGAATTCGGGCCGTTGAGCATCCTGGTGAACAATGCGGGCATGGGCTACACCGGAAATTTGCTGGATACCCCCCTCGCGGATTGGCAACAGGTGCTGGACTTGAATCTCACCAGTGTGTTCCAGTGCATCCAAGCCGTGTTGCCAGGGATGCGCGATCGCCAACGCGGCACCATCGTCAATGTTGCCTCCATCGCTGGACACAACGCCTTTCCGGGGTGGGGTGCCTACTGCGTTAGTAAGGCGGCTCTGATTACCCTGTCCAAAGTGTTGGCCGCTGAGGAACGGGCACATGGGATTCGGGTGACAACCGTGTGCCCCGGTGCAGTGGATACGCCGATTTGGGATACCGCCACCGTTCAGGCTGACTTTAATCGCGCCGCCATGCTGACCCCGGAAGTTGTCGCCCAAACGATTCTGCACACGGTTCAGCTACCCCAAGCCGCCGTGGTGGAAGAATTGACGCTGATGTCTAGTGCGGGCGTGTTGTAGGTTCCCTAGGGCATTGCCCTGTCTGAACTGTTGGGCTGACTGGCACAACACCTGGCTGGCACAACACAATTCAGGCGGCGATCGCTGTGCCCATGATTAACGAGTGCATTGTTCACGATGTAGCCCGTTGATCTTGCCCGTTTGTCTGTGCCTTGATTACGCCTTGATTTTGCTTTTATTCACACTCAAACTCTGAACTAACTCCAAATAGATTATGACCATTGCAACCTCTAACCCTGTGAACGGCTCTAACGGATCGACTAGCAGCAACGGATTAGGGACGCTGACCGAAACCGCCAAAGTGCAGTTGAGCAGCGCGTTACCCACAGAATCCTCCACCTCAGTCAACCAAGCTGCTATGGAAGCGGCTGTCCGGACTTTGCTGCTAGGCGTAGGCGAAGATCCAGAACGGGAAGGCTTGCTGAAAACACCAAAGCGGGTCGCCGAAGCGATGAAGTTTCTCACCAGTGGCTATGACCAATCCTTAGAAGAATTGGTCAACGGAGCCATTTTTGACGAAGGCCATAGCGAAATGGTGTTAGTGCGCGACATCAACGTATTTAGCCTGTGCGAACACCACATGCTGCCCTTCATGGGTAAAGCCCATGTGGCCTACATCCCCAACCAAAAGGTGGTGGGCTTGAGCAAGCTGGCGCGGATTGTGGAAATGTATTCCCGCCGCTTACAAGTACAAGAACGCCTGACTCGCCAAATCGCTGAAGCCGTGCAGACGATTTTGGAACCGATGGGTGTGGCGGTGGTGATGGAAGCCAGCCATATGTGTATGGTGATGCGGGGTGTACAGAAACCGGGTTCGTGGACGGTCACCAGTGCCATGGTGGGCGTGTTCCAAGAAGACCAACGCACCCGCGAAGAATTCCTCAACCTGATTCGCCACCAACCCGCCTTCTTTTAAGCAACCTGCGGACAAATAATATCCCCGTGCTCGGTGTAGGGAAACGGCAATGTGTCATCGGCTGTATAGTTAACCCCCTAACGTCGCCCATTAGTCATACCCCTCCCAAAGGTTAACGGTTCGTTTGGTAGATCTAAACCACAGCGATAGATCTGCGTAGGGGCAGGTTTTGCCGTCAAATTAACAATCGTAGCGAAAGTTTCTCGGCTAAACCTGCCCCTACACCTCGCGGAACTCAACCAGAGGGGGCTGGCTTTGCGTCACATCTGGAGGCATGACCTTACATCTGATGACACATTGCCGTGTCCCTACCGTTAGCGTAGGATGCGTTAGGCATTAGCCGTAACGCATCATCACACTGAAGCAGAGTAATTTATTTTGAGGCTCGTCCCGAAGGTGCCTGCTTTTAAGTTAGTGGTTTCTCAATTGTTGGTAGATTAACTGACCTGCTTGGGCTTAGCTGGACACATCGCCTTCCAGCCATGATGTTTCGGTCATTAAGTAAATCTGGAACGAGAGCGGATGTGCAAGTCAGCCCCGCTCTTTTTTTGTGTTATTTTCCAGCGGCAGTTGGCAAAGTTAATCAGGATGCTGCACGGTGTAGAGGCAGGCTCCACTGACAAATGACGGACAAAAATTTTCGGCCAATTAATATAGCATAGGCAACTAATCCCAATTCTATCCTCCCTCACTGCCCCCTGAGGCTTAAGATGCAACGATTTCAGCGATTCCAAACCCTGCAACACCTTGATCCGCGACG
>CAZJZR010000587.1:0-3246 GCA_964550475.1 uncultured bacterium | reverse complement strand
GAGGATCGCCGATCGCGGGAGGGAAGCCGATTTCGAGATCAAAATCTAACCCGTCTACGCCAGCACTAGGCGTACACATCCGCTCTGGGATGAAGGTTTTGAGGCGACGCTTGGGGGACTGACGATTTGTTTTAGCAGGTTGCTGGGAACGTTGACCAAATCCTTTGAACCAATTCATGGGTGAGCACCTGTATTAGTGAGTTATGGAGTTGGGGAGTTATGGAGTTGAAGAGTTATGGAGTTGAAGAGTTAGGAGGGAGATTGCACTATCCGAAAGGCTATGTCATCTTTGCCACAGCAGCGTTGAATCGTAGATTCCCTAGTGGGAGGCTAGACAGCTTCTCCAACTAAACCGACTGGCTACTTTAATCTCTGTCTGGAGCTAGTGGTTTTACGCAACTGGTGGGAATTAATTGGCAATTAATTGGTTGATTCATGGGAGAAATTTCACGATTCAGGTTGATTAATGTTGGATTGCTTGATCCGCAAGGGTTGGATTGCTCAACTCCTACGGTTCTGTTTTGGATTTGACCTGTAGGGACGCGGTTCCCGCGTCCTCAATACGGCATCTCGGCAATTCATTCGAGTAATTCGCTTAGGCAAACCGACCGGGTTGGACGAGGCGGAGAAATTCTTGGGAGACTTTTTGATAGAGAGGGACGGTCGGGGCTTCAATGTGGGCGGTGCCCTGCATATTGGGAGAGAGGCGATCGCTAAACTGATCCAACTTCACCCGTACCGTCACCGTCTTGCGTTCATGGGGTTGGGTTTTCGTCGCCGTAGTCAACACCTCTTGGACTCGCCCTCGGTCTTCACCCAAGGCCATCCCTTCTGGCCGAAACCAGACCAACGCGCCTTTTTTGACCCGATTGTGGTCTTCTTGGGGCACCTTCACCAACACACTCAGTTGGCTGGTGTCGGCCACCTCAAACAGTAGTGTCCCCTCTGGTAAATATTGGCCTGGAAGGGTATCTAAATGGGGGTTTTCACTAACAATTTGGCCATCGCGCTCAGCATAGATGGTCAGATCCTCCACCCGTTGCTTCAGCAATTGCAACTCTTGTTCCAAGAGGGGAATTTGTTGCTCAATCCGGCGTTTTTCAGCCTGTGCTTGTTCCACCTTTTGCATCGCCGCCTGAATCAACGCCTGACTCTGACTGACTTCAGGTTGATATTGTTGGTGCAATTGATCCCGCATTTGCTTCTGCAACGCGGCGATCCGAGCGGTTGTTTCGGCAATTTTGAGGTTGGTAATTCTCAATTGCGCGTCTACGTTGTCGCGCTCATCCTGGGTTTTCTTCAGCAGATCTTTAGGAAGGGCTTCCTGATTGGCTTGATACCGTTGGACTTGTTCATTGAGCCGATCTAATGCTTGCCGTAAACGAATTTTGTCAGCCTCGAACTGCTCACTTTGCATTTGGAGTTGTTGGACTGTTGGCAGTAACTCAAATTGGCTTAAATCACGATGTAAAGAGTTAGCCTTCAATGTAGAGGCTTCATTTCTAGCCTCAGATTCTTGCAATGTTGCCAACGCGGCCATCATTTGCTGATCAGCAACCTGGATGGATGAGCGCAAATTCTTTAATTCCCGTTCCTTAGCCGCCACTTTTTCTTGCAACTCTGGATTGGCAAATACAACCAACGGCTGACCTTTGGTAACCTGTTGATCCACACGGATATGAACTTGGGCTACTTTCACCCCTGGTGGCACTGGGACGGATTGGCGGGAGTAGGGAGCCGTGTCCACCTCAGCCGCACCGCTGACATTATTGGGAACCGGGATCAGGCTAATGGCGGCGATCGCCAACCCAATGCCACCCCACAGCACCCATCGCTGGGACAACCAGGGATAGGAGGATTGAGCAGGTTGGAGCGACTGATTCTCCTGCGGATTGGGCATCGTTGGAGAGGGTTGGGCGGCACCCGGAGCCATCACCTTTGACCGGGGTTGGTCTACGAAGGGGGCATGGTTTGCCGTGGCTTGGGCTGAAGGCTGTAATGGCGAATTCGTTTGAGGAAAGGCTGTCATGGTAGGTGCAGAGGAAGTCGTAGGTGCAGAATTGGTTACAGCGGATGGTGGGGGAGAACCGGGTAGAGGCAGGTAATAGTAAATCGCCCAAATCAGCAATAGGAGAAGCGCGATCGCGGGTATATACAAGAGGACAAAATCTAACATCTGTGCTAACAAAAAGCCCATCACCAGTAGGGTATAGGCAATGGCCAATGGTAAGTAAATCGCTAAAATCCAGCGATCGCGTTCCGTCTCGTCAATGGGTCGCCCCCGAAACCAATCGCCGTAGAGCTGCCCTGATCGCTGGCGTAGATTGTCAATACCAGTCAGGGCTACAGCGAGGTAATAGCCATCAAACATGCCAGAAATGGGATTCAGGTTAATGGCCAGCGTAAAGACTGAAGCCAACATCAGCAGATAACTACCATCCCGTAACCAACTGCCGATACTGGCCACACTCCAGAGACATAAGCCAATTGCAGCGATGATGACTTGGCAGATCACCCCTGCTCCAACCACTAACAGCCGTTTGCGACGATTCAAACAATAGGAATCCGTTGTTTCGGTATAAGCGATCGGCATCAACAACAAAAACATCAGACCAATTTGTGGCACTATGCCCCGATAGTGCTTGAGGGTAAAGGCATGTCCTAGCTCATGGATTGCTACCACCACAAGAGACAGGAGTAGAAACGGTAACGTTAACTGACTGCCATAGGACAGTAACAATCCTTGCCCATGCATGACCAGATCTTGGCGATGTGCCCAAGCCACTACGCCAGCCACTATCAAGAAACCGCACAACAGATACCCAAATGCCGGAGTCCAAATCCAGCCGAGTTGCTTAACGTGTCGCTCTAGCCAGCGATCGGGATTAAACAGAGGTACTCGAAATGACAATAACTGAAGTGGATTCAACTTCCGGGGTGGGGGAGGCTGAACTACTGACCCTTGAAGCATCCCGGCGTAGTAAAAATTTGCCCGTAGACGGTTGAAGTCCTCCGGATCGAGGTCATACGCTTGGAGGACAACTTCAGGAGGGTACTCCTGTAAGGCTTCAAGCACAGACTTACTGGAGGGATCCAGATAGACATACTGGGGATGATCGCGGTTCTCCAGGTTTCGCACAATCCAGCGATCGGGGGCAGGATGAAACCATTCCACATGGGGTTTCAAGCAGAAATTAGGTCGGTTTGGAGATGCAATCCGTGTGGCTGGCATAGCTAAAACAGCTA
>CAZJZR010000586.1:0-3246 GCA_964550475.1 uncultured bacterium | reverse complement strand
GCTTCTGCATTCACCAACCCACTGCCAAAAAAGTATTGCTCTGGGGTTGTGGTGGTCGCCAATTTGGTTTTGGTTTGCATAAACTGATAGAGATCCTGATCGCTGGATGAAATTTGTAGGCTGTCATAACGGGCTGTGGATTTGAGGATGGCCACTAGGCGATCGCGGCTGAGGCGACGGTTGGGATCTTCGCCCCGCATTAAGGCCAGTACACCAGCGACGGCGGGCGACGCGAATGAAGTTCCTTCTGTCCAAACATAATTACCGTAAGCGTCTTGAGCAGGATACCAGGGGTTAGTGGGGACAGCTAAACCCTGCCAAAACGCGGCAATGCCAACGCCATTCGTGGTGAGAATCCCACCTTGCAATTGGTTAGACATATCCCCACCAGGGGCAACCACATCAATACCAGTGCCAAAGTTGCTGTAGGGAGCGCGACGACCCTCTAAGTTAATTGCGCCGACACTCACTACTCCCTTGACCACGGCGGGAAATGAGGCACGATCCAGTCTTTCGTTGCCTGCGGAGGCCACGATGATTAAATTGGGATGGTTTTGTAGGGCGATCGCAATTTCTTCTTCCGTTTCTTGGGTGGGGTACAGTCCACCAAAACTGAGGTTGATAATGTCTGCTCCCCGTTGGATCGCATAGGGAATCGCTTCCAACACGGCTGCGTCAGCAATGCCTCGCCCCAGTGTCCCCACCCTTACAGGTAAGAGTTTGACTTTGGGGGCGATGCCGCTCATATTATTGCCATTGCTTGACTGGGCGGCAATGATGCCCGATACCATAGTGCCGTGGAAGTTGCCGATCACTTCACTGCGGAGGACTGTCCGAACTTTTTCCGCCAACGTTGCAGGGGTATCTTTGGATGAATTCACTGCTTCGGCTAATGCCTCATATTGTTGCAGAAGTGCCTGATCATCCAGTTGGAAGCTGCGTTGAAAGTGGGGCGTGAGGATGGCTAGCTCGCGATCGCTAATCCGGGTATCGTTGTCATTGTTGGTAAAATCCCAGCCATGTTGCTCATCGGGCAATTTATTCGCCACATTGCCCACCTGATACAGGCTGTTGATCAAACTGGGATGATCCCACTGAATTAGTGAATCCAGTACGGCTACCACTACCCCTTCGCCGCCTTGACTGTGTTTCCAGGCATCGGTAATTCGTAGGTCAGTGCGGGACTTACCGGAACGTAATGGTGTGCTGTTGAGATACCATTGCAGACTCAATAGGTTAGAGGTGTAGGGGGGCAGGGCGCGGGTGGCCTGACTCAGGAGATTAGCTAACGGCAGGTTGGGGAATGGATTCGTGGTTGGATTGTTTGGGGGTGTGGCTGTAACTGCCATTTGCGGATCAGTCACCTGGATGAAGTTTGGGGTGGCTGATCTCACACCCCTGACCTGTCGCAATTGGTTCGCAATTGCCAACACAGCGGTTCCGGTGGCGGTGCGCGATCGCACCAGATAGCGATTTTGGGTGAAGCGCAACGGACGAATCAGTTCTAAGTTGTTTTGTTCTAGAACCGCTTGTTGTTGCGCCTTGGTCAGGTCAGCGGCAAAGCTGAGAACAATTTCGTTGGGCAGAATCAAGATATTCCCGCCATCAGCACCACTAAGGACAGGCAATGTGGTCTGTACGTAAGGTTGTTGCTGGATGCGTTGCTCTAGGTTATCTGCTGGGGTCTGAATACCACCCTTGCGAGTCACTAGGGCGTAGTTTGTACCAATGGGGTCAACTTGGGGGGGAGTTAAGCCACGAATGTTGGCTTGCAGATCCGTTTGTAGTTGTTGATAAAGAGGGATACTTTCCCCACCTATCGGGATGGCTCTGGATGGAGATGTTGATCTGAACGCTACGGCGATCGCGTCTGCCTTGACCTGAAGACGGATGCGTTGACTATTGTACAAGTAAAACAAATTGTTGTCGGATTGGCTCTGAGGGTTGGTTTGAGCCAGTGTGATGGGTTGGACAGTGGGGAACAGGTCAACATATAGCCAGAGGTTGGTCGTTAAAAACAGGGCAGACAAAATGTGTTTCATGGCGATTGCATGGGTAAGCGTGTGGTGGATTGTTCTATTCCACTCATCCCTCTCAGGTGAACCCGGTTATGCAGTCGGCTAATAGGCAACAGTGAACAGCCAATACCGGACAGGCAATAGCGATGAGCTATCGCTCTCCAATCAACGTAAACGCCGCCCAATTCAGTGGGTCGGGGTACTTGGTTTGGGTGGCTAACATGGCCTGCCGTAGTGCTTGGGCTTTGTCGGGGGTGGTTTGCAAGTTTTGGTAGAACTGGGTCATCAGGAAAGCGGTGGGTTCATCCGGTACTTTCCACAGGGAAACGACGAGACTGGGTACGCCAGCGGTAATGAAGGAACGGGACAGACCGATTACCCCATCCCCGGTAATGGCACCGCGTCCGGTGTCGCAAGCACTCAGCACCACCAGTTCCGCCGTCAGTTTCATCTCTAGGATTTCGTCAGCAGTGAGTAAGCCATCGTTGGGTTGGCCGTTGCCGCTGGGGCCGAGGGCGATCGCTCCGGGTACGCCTAAGCCTTTGGTGTCGTCCAGCAGGCCATGGGTAGCGAGGTGGATGATGCGGGCGGTGGGCATTTGCTGCACAATGGCGGCTTTGCTGGCCTGTGCCCCGGTGATGGCTTGGGTATTGAGTAATCGGGCAATGGCTAAGGCTTCCTGGTTGGCTCCGGGTAAGCTGGTCAGTTGCACAGGTGGGTCACCCAGACGGGTAACCACTTTGGGCATGGTGGGGTTACCAACAACCAGTAGGGGCGAATGGCCATTCGCCCCTACTCGTTGTCGGTGCTGGTGGGTGAGTTGCAGGACTTGGATGGAGGGGGCGGTGAGTAGGGTGTGGCGTTGAATTAGGGATTGGCCTGCGGCATCGAGTAAGGCTGGAAAGGGGACGAGGAAGAGGGCGGATTGGGGGATCAAGATGACCGGTTGGTTGGGATCGGATGGGAGCATGTCGGCGATCGGTTCGATCAACAATTGGTGCAGTTGGCGTAGGGTTTTGGTGCGCTGTTCAGTTTGTCGTTGCAGGGCTGCTGGGGTGATGGTGATGGCGATTTCTGTACGGCTTCTGGCTCCGAGGGCGGTGCGACTATCTTCTACTAATGTGGCCAGATTGGTGTTGTGCTGTTGCCACAGGGGTTTGAGGTCGGCAGTGCGGAAGGTGATGGTGCCGTTGGGGGCGATCGCCCAAATGTACAGTTGGGATTCTTT
>CAZJZR010000585.1:0-3253 GCA_964550475.1 uncultured bacterium | reverse complement strand
ATTGCGTAGCCAGATGCTTCAGAACTTGAGCCACTCGCAGTAAATTGCCATTGGCATCTGAGAGCAACGTCAAGTTATGGGACAGGGCAAATTCATTGCCTGCTAATTTCACAAATAGGTAGTCATAACCATTGGTGACTAACCCAAACAGTGGGCGATCGCGGTGCGGATTGGCAACCATGTAGGCAATTGCTTGAGGCACAGCCCGCAGCACACTAAAACCACCCCGTTTCCCTTCAATCACCACCAAGCAAAAATCATCCTGTACCGTCAGCGCATCAATCCGCCCCTCTAACGTGATTCGTCCGTCTTCCGTATCGACCGGGGTCTGCACCTCAACCCACGTTTCCCCTCGAATCCGGCAGGGCGGATCACACAATCCCAAGGCATCAAGCAACGGCGATAGCAAAATAATGTTCAGCGTTCCTTCGCTAACTTCACCCTCCTCTAAATAGGCGAGATATCGTTGGGCTAATCGCTGTAAAGTCAGGACTTCGGGATCGGTAAGTGCAGGTAAATCAGCTTGCCACTCAGAGAAAAATGTGGGGTTATCCGCGCGTTGTAAACCCAGTTTGTCCTGAAGATCGCAAAAATTGAGCATGGCTTTGGTAATCGCAGTGACTGTAACCATGACTCACTCTTCTCTCGGTTTTTGGTCACCAATTCAGGCTAACAGTCCGATCATACTCGCTCAAAATGCAACACCATCAATTGCTCTGGGCGCAACCCGATAGACTCAAACATTTGTCCATCGCGATCGCTAAATTCAACCTCAAATAGCAATTCGGTGCTATTCTTCATCACTATATGCAAGGTTGGGTAGAGCACCAACAATACTCAACAGGTCATTATGTCATTTATCTACGACGCGGTTTGATGTTGGGTTACCCTACGACAAGCACGCCACATTACTCAACCCAACCGACCAGATCTAGAGCCACATCGTCATCCGAGTCGGGTTAGGGGTTACAAATTAATGGCAAGGTTAGGGGAGTGACCTTACAGCCGATGATGACACATTGCCATGTCCCTACAGATAGCGGTGTGGGTACATTATCAATCTGCACAAGCCCTATCGTAGCAGCAGTGCCCCTCTGCTCAATTGAGGTAGATCTATTGGTCTACCTGCGAGATCTGTGGGGCAACCACGAGAGGATTGCCCCTACAGTAGTACCCGTTACAGCCTTGCACTACCCACCAAATACGGGCTGGTTAGCCGATCCAATTGGCGCACCAACAGGCTGAGGAACAAGCCCACATCCGTGACCACGCCGACCGATTCGACGGAGCCGCGATCGGCCAGTTTGGTGACCACAGCGGGGTTGATGTCTACGCAGACCATCTTCACGCCAGCGGGGGTCATGTTGCCCACGCCGATGGAATGCAGCATGGAGGACAGCATCACAATCAAGTCCGCGCCTTCAATCAGACGAGCGTAGTCGGCTTGGGCTTTCAGCAAGTCCATTTGGGTGTCGGGCAGGGGGCCATCGTCGCGGATGGAGCCAGCCAGCGCAAACGGCACTTGCTGACGGACGCATTCGTAGAAGATGCCGCTAGTCAGTACCCCTTGTTCCACCGCTTGGCGAATGCTGCCGCAGCGGCGGATGGTGTTGATTGCCTTCAGGTGGTGACGGTGACCGCCGCGCACTGACACGCCGCGCTTCATGTCCACACCGAGGGAGGTACCCATCATCGATTGTTCGATGTCGTGCACCGCGATCGCATTGCCACCCAACAACGCCTGCACATAGCCTTCGCGGATCAGGCGGGACAGGTGTTCGCCGCCGCCCGTGTGGATGACAACGGGGCCAGCCACCACCGCCACCTTGCCAGCGCGATCGCGGATGTGGCGCAGATCCCAGGCGATTTGTTCCACAATCAATTCCACCCGCCGTTCGCTAGACACGCCGGAACCCATAAAGGTGAACTCTTGGGCATGGCGTTGGTCGCGCGATTCGGGATTCCGCACCGAGCGAATCCCTTCTACGCCTACGGCCACCTGATCGCCCACGGCCAAATCCCGCAGCAGTTTGCACTCCGCGATCGGGCCATTGGGGGTATGGGAGACGACGATCGCCCCGTCCATCCGTTGCTTGGTCACCCGAATCCACTCGCAATTCACCCGAATTTCCGTCGGATAAATCGTGGTGACATAGAAATCATCGGGAGCTACACCCGCTTGGGTGACCGAGGCCAAATTGATGTCGCAAATTTCACGGGGAGCCGGAACCGCACCCAGATCAATCAATTGGCTGAGGATTTCTTCCATCACGTCATGGGATGGAGCCGACACCTTCACGTCAGCGCGGGAGGTGCTTTGCCGCTGTTCCCCCAGTTGGAAATTCAGCACTTGGAAACTGCCGCCGCCTTCCACAATCAAATCGAGGGCGCGGTTGATCAAGCCAGAATCCAGCAGGTGGCCTTCCAGTTGAATCGTCCGACTTTCGATCGCCGATTGCAGACCCAGTTCCCGCACGGTGGGCACGGGTTCGGTAACGCGCAAGGTCAAGCACTTAGCCGCCCCACCCGCCTTGAGGAATTCGGTTAAGGGGGTTTCCAGGACTTCAAACCCCGCCGCTGCCAGCTTTTGCTTCAGGCCGTCGCTGGCACGGTTCATGATCACAATGTTGCCAATGTTGACCGAGTTGCAAGCGAAGTTATCGGCATCGGCATCGGCGACGACAATCCGCTTCTCCTCTGGCACCCGCAGTTCAATCAACCGATTGGAGTAGGCATCAAAAGCGGGGGGATAGTAGAGCAGGTAACCGCCGCTGAGGGGACAGAAGCAGGTGTCGAGGTGGTAGAACCGCTCATCCATTAACCGCAGGGAGAGGACTTCGATGTCTAACCACTCGGACAGGTAAGCGTGGGCATCCAATTCGGAGCGGAAGCCGTACCCCGCCCACAGCCAGCGGCCTTCCCGGTCGAGTAGGGCATCTCCGGCACCTTCAAAGGGCAATTCTTTCGGTAATTCGTAAACTTTGAAGCCTTTCGACTCAAACCACGCTTTGAAATGGGGTTCTTCCCCTTGACGTTCTTTGTGCAAGAACCGACTGAGCACGACGCGATCGCCCAGCACTAAGCCCGCATTTGCCGTAAAAACCATATCCGGCCAACCTTTTTCCGGCGGCACCAAGTCCACGATCGCCCGGTCTTTGATCAGGTGGTACAATCCGTGCCATTGCTCAACGGCGCGATCGCGGGAGGATTTGTGGACATTCCCTTCCATCCATGGGTTGATCACATAGTCCAC
>CAZJZR010000584.1:0-3270 GCA_964550475.1 uncultured bacterium | reverse complement strand
CCATGGAGTGGCGGATGGTGGCAGGGCTAACGCTGAGGTTGTATTCCTCCACCAACGCTTTAGAGCCGACAGGTTCCGCCGTGGCGATGTAGTGGCGCACCGTCGCCCAAAGGATTTGTTGTTGCCGATTGGTGAGATTGACTTGGTTGGACATTGATTAAAACGGGTTTATTAATCAAAAGGGTTAGTCAGGGACGGTTTCAAAAGTGTATGAATTAAATTCAAGCGATCTCACGGTGGGTCGGGTCACTTCTGCAATCTCAGGATGAGCCACTGCGGCTGATCCCAAGTGTGATCACTAGCCTGACCCGTTGGTAAATGTCATCAATCATACGATAGCAGATGCGCTCCAGGACGGGGGAGTTGTCCGGTGTCTGCGTGGTTATTTAAGCGACTATCCCGTAAACCAGACCGGAATGCAGTAGTCTGGTTTACCATTGCGCGGCTGTGCCTGCGGATTTCCCGTCGATCGCTGAGGCAAAAATCGCTTCCACCAGCGGATCGGCTCCATAGCGGATGGGATCGGTGCAGGGGAGTCCAGTGAGGGCGGTGGTCTGGGCGATCGCGTCCCTGGCATCCTGGGCATCCAAGTGTGCGGTATTCAGGGCGATCCCCACCACTTGGGCGGGGGCAAAGGCTCCTCCGGCAGCAGCCACGGTTTCATAGAGGTGAATCACCGCTGGCAGGGGAGGAATCTGCACATGGGGGGCGTTGCGGATGTGGGTTTGGCCGTGGCGATGGGCGAGGATTAGGTGGGTGGGTTGGGCACCGCGCAACAGCGGTAGGGTGGCGGTGGAAGCAGGATTCAGCAACGATCCCTGCCCTTCCACATACACCACATCCGCCTCGGTTCCGGCGTGCAGCACGGCTCGTTCCACTGCTCCAGCGGCAAAGTCCACCCGCACCGCATCCAGGGGAATGCCTGAACCCGCAATCATGATCCCCGCCTGTCCCGTACCGACGAAGCGCGATCGCCGCCCTTGTTGCCGACTGACCCGATCCAGTTCCAAACTGGTGACCATTTTACCGATCGCCATATCCGTGCCCACGGTCAACACGCGGCGACAGCCGAGATTCCGAGCTTCCCCCCGTCCCACGGTCAAGCCAGCGGGTTCCTGGCGAATGTCCCAAATCCATTGGCCGCGCTGGCTGAAGTCGGGGGGGAGCAGCGGTTGCAGGGCGATCTCCATCTGCGTATGCAACCCGTTCGCCACCGACAATCCCGCCCGTGCCGCCACCTGCACCTCCTGCCACCACGGCTCCGGCAAAATCCCTCCCGATGGCGCAATCCCAATCACCAACACATCAGGCTGATAGTGCAGTGCCTCCTGCACCGAAGCGACAATCGGCACATCCAGGTCAATTCCGGTTAACTCCCGCAGCCCTTGCCCAGCACAATCCTGGTCAATCACCGCCACCACCGCCGACTGGGTATAACGCAACAACGCCAACCCCGTCTTCCCCTGTACCCCACGAATGCCGTCGTGGAGCAATATGGCAAGGCGATGGTGGGGGGAGAGCATGGGGTGGTGGTGGATGGTGGATAGTGGATGGTGGATGGAGTGGAGTGGTGAGTGACAAGTGGTGAGTGGTGTGGTTATTGGATGGTGTTGGTTTCGGGTACACTGCGTTGGCTTCGACTTCGCTCAGCCAACGCAGGGCAAACGACAGGTGCCTTTCGACTATGCTCAAGACACACGATCAACGCTGCATTTCACCATCCACCATCCACTATCCACCATTCACTCTCTCTACTCCCAACCCAGGCCGATCGCTCGGCACCAGACAGCCATTCTCCAACGTGGCTCCGGTGAAGGGGTCGTCGAGTAGGTTGAGGTGGCTGTCGAGGTCGAGGTAGTCGGCGAGGGGGGAGAGGTGGGCGAGAGCGGTGTTGGCGAGGCTGCTGTCGGAGTAGCACCCGAACATGACTTGCAGACCATGGGCGCGGGCGGTGTGGATCATCCGCAGCACTTCGGTGAGGCTGCCCGCTTTCATCAATTTAATGTTAATCCCATCGACGCGATCGCTGAGCGCGGGAATGTCAGCACTGGTAAAGCAGCTTTCATCGACAAAGATGGGCAGGGGAATCGCTTGGCGTAATGCGGGTAAGTGAGATTCTGCGCCCCTTGGCAGCGGTTGTTCTACATAGGTCACGCCCTGATCGGCTAACCAGTTGCCCATGGAGATGGCATCGGGCAGTGACCAGCCACCGTTGGCATCGATGCTGATGGGAAGATTGGGAGCGGTTTGGCGGACGGCTTGCAGAATGGCTTGGTCGGCGGCGATGCCGTCTGGACTGCCCAGCTTGACTTTGAGGACGCGGATATCGGCAAAGGCCAGCCAGTCGCGCACCCGTTGGCGGACGGCATCCGGTGGGTTGATGCCAATGGTGACGGAGGTGGGCACGATGCGATCGCGATCCAGTCCCCACAGTTGCCACAGGGGAAGTCCGGCGCGTTTCCCTAACCAGTCATAGCAGGCCATATCCAACGCCACCCGTGCCGCTGAAGGCAAAGCTGCGGTTGTGGTGATGGCTTCTAGGCGATCGCGGTCTAAGGGAGACAGGCAGGCTAATTGAGGAGCGAGTTGGGCGATCGCATCCAGCAGTTGTGGCGTGGTTTGCGGCTGTTCTCCAGTTGAAAACGGCGACGCTTCGCCCCATCCGGCAATCCCGTCCTGCTCCACCCGAACCCAAAGGTTGGTGGTTTGTGCCGTTGTGCCTCGGCTGATGGTCAGGGGAAAGCGTTTATGAACCGTGAACGGTTGGACGTGAATTTGCACAGTGGGGATTGGTCACGCAAGAAATCCGGCGATTCGCACGTTTAGGTTGGCTCATCGGTGCCAGCCGAGAGGGAAATGGAATTGCTCAGGCTGCTTTCTAGCTCCATCCGTTGTTCCATCTGCCGCAGAAAATAGCCCGTCATCATGGCAGAGGCCAACAATCCGGCTAAATTTTCCCGGTCAGTGGTGATTTGGACATTAAAGTTGTCGCTGGGCAACATGCCAACTAAGCCCTGGACGTTTTGGGAGATGATTTGTTTAATCTCAGGGCTGGCAGACCGCGCCACCATTGCTAAAATTTCTGGCGACTGATGCTGAAGATATTTCAGCAAGGAGTTGGTCTGCACATCTTCTGTACTGCTACCAAAAAAGTCAGGGTTAAATACCATGGTTACCTTTCAGACTCAATCGAGCCGAGACATAAATTTAGTTTAATCCAGGAATTAAGTTTCATCCGGATTGTTTAAATATTTGCGACGGAATTCATCG
>CAZJZR010000583.1:2190-3272 GCA_964550475.1 uncultured bacterium | reverse complement strand
ATTGAAGAATTGGAGCGATTCACTTGCAATTACGACGAAACCTATCTGCATACCGGACAAGAATTATTCCGCATTGCCAAGGGCTTACAGCGAGAGGCACAGGCGGCAGTTCGGCATTTTGTCTGAGTTCGGTCACTGGCCTAAATTACCGCTAAGATGATGGTGCTGGTCATGGTTATCAGTTTTTATTGTGCGCGTTGTCTGGGATTTGAGCGATCGCCATGCTAATTAGTAACTTTTTCAGCGCAGGTGGAGTGGTCATGTGGCCACTGTTGGGGTTTTCCATTCTAGGACTTGCCCTGATCATGGAACGGTTATTTTTTTGGTTTCGCCTCGTCCGTCGCCAAGATCGGGTGGTGCGAGAATTTCTCGCTCTGTATCGGCGCAATCCCCAAGCGGCGTTTATGCGGTTAGAAAAACACGCCGATCTCCCCATGCCCCGGATTTTCTTAGCCGCGTTGGAATTGGATCGCCCCACTCCTGACGACTTCCGCCTTGCCTTGGAAACAGCCGCCCAAGCCGAAATTCCGCTGCTGAAACGCTTCAACACCATTTTTGACACCATCATCAGCCTCGCGCCCCTCCTGGGTTTGTTGGGCACCGTGCTGGGATTAATTACCTCCTTTGCTACCTTGCGCTTGGGCGAAGTGGGCAGTCAAACGGCCATGGGAGTCACTGCCGGGATCAGTGAAGCCTTGGTATCAACAGCCTCCGGTTTAGTCGTGGCTATCTTTACCCTCCTGTTTGCCAATATGTTTCGCGGGCTATATCGTCGCCAAATTGCCTTAATCCAGGAATACGGGGGGCAGTTGGAACTGGTTTATCGCCACTACTATGAACGCGGAGGGTTGCCCTATGCGTCTGCGGGATGAGGATGATATTGATATGCCAGCCCAGATCAACATCGTGCCGATGATCGATGTGATCTTCGCGATTCTCACCTTTTTTATCATGTCCACCCTCTTCCTCACCCGCTCAGAGGGATTGCCGGTCAACCTGCCCAAAGCCAGCAGTGCCCAAGGTCAGCCGTCTACTCAAATTACCGTCACCATCGATCCCCAAGGCCAAATTTCTCTGAATCG
>CAZJZR010000583.1:0-2090 GCA_964550475.1 uncultured bacterium | reverse complement strand
ACTTCAAACCCGCTGGGGGTGCGGTAACGGTAGGGTTGGCTCTCTTCCCGCGCCACCGACTTCTCACTGGCTTTGCTGCGGTTGGGTTTACTACTTCGACCAGTTACCGATCGCTCCGTGCCATTGCGATTCCCATACGCTGTATCCGCCAAATACCCTTGCTGGATCAATTCCTGCTGAATTTCCGTCAGAGCCAGCCAATCATCAGGATGGCGATAGGTGTCCAGTTGGCTCAGGGCAGCCTCAACGGCTTCTAGATAGGCGAGTTCTTGATTAATGTCGGCTAATAACGGTGCAACGGCATGGCGCGATCGCCGCAACTTTTGGTGCCGTTTGTACAATGCCTGAGCATTTTGCACCCCCGTCTTATCGGCCTCCAGCGGAATGGTGACTGGATGACCACTCGCAAAATCTTCGACAATTAATTGGGTGATACCCGGCTGCCACGCCTGCAAGTTCGCCATCAACAAATCGGCCTGCTGACGGTACAGATCGGCTTGATCAGAGTGCTGTAACTGCCGCGTAAACAGATCCGCCTTCACCCGCAACTTCGCCAATCCTGTAGTCAGCTTTTGGGCTAATTGGTGCCGCAATTGCCCAAACTGTTGCTGTGCGAGTTGTCCACTGTAGTACCCATGCAGCAAGTCCTGTACGGTAGCCACGGGGGTCACCATGCCCCAGCCCATCACCGTGTAGCCGTTGGCTGTCCATCCCGGTTGGAAACTGCCGACCGGATGATCGGCATCGCTGGGGGATAGGTCTGAGGGGGCGATCGCCTTCTCCAACGTCCACAACCACCCTTGCCAATATTGAAACAGTCGCTGCCAATCTGCTGTGGTCAGCGTGTCAGTGCATTGGTCAGGATGCAGCCCCGCCGCCATCATCATCGACGCAGCTAGGGCGGAACTAAGACCCCGATAGGTTTTCAATAAACTGGTTTTCAGCGGAGCCGGAATCAAACTCAGCCGCTCCTGCCAGCGTTCCCAGGACTCATTTAAGTTGGGTATCGTATCAGTGAGCACGGGCGGCAACTCATAGGGTTGCCCCGTCTGAATCGGACGCACACTCGATTGCTGGGCACTGACTTGATGGGCAGCCGTCACCACCAACCCATCCGCATTGACCAAAATCACGTTGCTATACTTGCCCATGATTTCGATATACAAATGCCAGAGTGGTGGTTCTCCGGGACGCTGGGCAAATTGTAGATCGACGACCCGTTCCCAGGGGGCGATCGGCTCTATCGCCACCAAGGCTAACCCGCCTAACTGATGCTGTAATTGTTGGCTAAAAGTGAACGTATCTGGCGTGCGCGGTGGTGCATCACCCATACACAGATGAGCCGCCTGCGGATGCCAACACACCGTGAGCCAGCCCCGCTGCTTTAGGGTGCGTAAGGCAATGCTGATAGTGTGGCGATCGCGCTGATACACCTGCTCCAGTCGCGCAGGTACCCACGTTCCCCGCAACTCACAACAGCTTGCAATTAAAGTCGTATAGTCAACGGGTTGCATGGTGGAGATCAGGCAATAGTCCTAGGCAATAGAATGAAGACACTGGTTACACAGTTGATTTTTCGTGCGTTTCGCACGAAAAATCAACTACCCAGATACTCTTACTAAGGTAATGGTCAATCAATGCGGGGATCAGTAATCAGCCTTGTCATTCCCCTACTATCCACTATTCACCATCCACTATCCACCATGCAATCTCTCCCTTAAACCACCTGTTCCACTTCAGCGATTTCGGGGATATATTCCCGTAACCGCCGTTCAATCCCCATGCGTAACGTCATTGTAGAGCTGGGGCACGAGCCGCAAGCCCCTTGCAGCCGCAACTTCACCACTGGTCCATCAATCTCCACCAATTCCACATTCCCACCATCTGCCATCAGATAAGGGCGCAACTCATCCAAAACCTGTTCCACGTTGTCCGATGTAAGTGCTAAAGACATGGTTCACCTTAATACACTAACTAAATAATCCGAAACCCATCTTTACATATTACAGATGATGACATATCTCCCAATCCCTTAACAGAGAAATGCCACCCGCTCCCAAACAAGTTCAAACAGATAACGGCTCTGAAGA
>CAZJZR010000582.1:0-3301 GCA_964550475.1 uncultured bacterium | reverse complement strand
TGCGAATGATCCGGCCTTTGCGCTTGCGGATTTCTGGGAGGTCAATGGCGGCGGCGATGATGCGTAAAAATATTTCCCGTTCCCCCGGTTCTAATGCGGCCAACAGCCGATCGCAGTGTTCTGGGTTGGCATCGGGGTTGTAGTCGTAGAGGGGTGGGTAGGTGAATTTCCACTTATCTGGGTTGTGGGGGTGCAGCTCCCAAGTTGGCAGATGATTACCCCACTCTAGTACCAATACCCCATTCTTCAGGTTGAGTGCCCCGGTAGGGTTAACCAGGTTGGCGGGTACGGCCTTGCTCATCTTCACCCAACGTAACGCCGCTTCAGCACAAGCACCATTAGCGTGAAAGTACCCCACCTTGCCCCTGGAAACGGTGCGATAACTTCTCAGGTAGGAACTGATGCGGCGTAGTTCCAACTCATCAGGCCGCTCTTCATAGTGGGTGCCTGTCCAGCGGTGCAGCTTGCCAGCTACACAAATCCAGTCATCGCCTGAGTAAAGGTTGAGGGCTACCACTTCGGTGTATCCCAAGGCAGGGCGATCGCCAAAATTCTCAGCCCCGTTGAATAAGTTGATCAGCCAGATGTTTGCCCGATCGCCATGGTAAGCAATGGCATCATCTATCCCCTTACCCAACTTGGTAGGCCATTTGGCGACTCGCACCCTTGCCCCTGCGGATTCCAGTAGGCAACCAAACTGAGCGATCGCCGCCTGCACCCGCTTACGGACTTCGCCTTTTTCGTCCTGGTCGAAGGCTAGGGTGATATCCCGATCGGGGGTGGAGTAGGGGATGAGGTCATCAATTAGCACCCGCCCCATTACCGCCCCGGTTTCATCCCGGCTGGTCTGATAGCCTGCGTTCACCCCCATCAGGGCAATGGCGACATAACCCGCACTCAGCAGGGACAGGGCTTTTTTTGCGCCTTCGGTGATCACCAGTGGGATAGATGGGGTTGTGCTGACCCAATCCCAGAATGATTGGTCAGGTGGGGGGGCATCCAGGCCGGTCCGCCCTGCAATTTTCTGGCGAATTTCCATAGGCACCGGTGCAAAGTAAGCCCTAGAACCCGCACCCACCGGTGTTTCATACTTAATCACCTTCGATTTCTCATCTCGGCGGGGGTGGCTTAACTTGGCTTGCCAGAGTTGCCCGCGCTCATCCCGAATTAGGGCGGCATAGAGGTTGGGTCTAGCCTGTTGCCCAAACCGGACTGGAGGTTTCCACCCCAGTGATTCATGGATGGGGTAGGAGGGTTCCCCCCCTGGCAGTTGCTCAACATCAGAGACGATGGCGACAGCAGCGGTGAAGAGTGAGGGCGCGATCGCGGAATCTTGGCAAAACTCAGCGGTAATAGACTCGCTAAAATGGTCAAATGTTTGGGGTTGTATGGTTGCAGCGGTCATGGATTCCCCTAAAGCGTGGACTATTAAGTTATTGGTTATTTAGCCCGTAGGGGATGCCTACGGGCTTTTTTATGCGTCAAAAAAATCAAAAAACTTAGCGGTCAGCGTCAAATGAAGCGAAACGTAACCGTAACCGTAACTGAAGAATCGTTATGCGCCCAATTGCAGGGAGGCTAGGTAGTCAGCGATAGCGCGATCGTGGAGTTCTGGGGAGTGTCGGGTTTTCATCCAGTTTTGGATCAGCGGCAAATTAAAAACCCGTCCACAGCGCGGCTCATTGCAATCAATCAGCCGCCAGTGTATTCCCTCGATCCACTGCGGGGGGATTGGCTCTCTCCCCTTCCGTTTCCGGCCTCTACACAAGCAATCAATTCGATACAGCGTTAACGATGGTTCAGCTTCAATCAGTTGTTGGCGAGATACAAACATGGCTATAGGTTGTACAGGTACATGGACGAACATCAGCGAACTAGGTAGATGTGCAAACATCCCCTAATGTACTAGCTATAAACGGAACAAGTAAGCTTAAAAATCTAGTCGTTGCCTGTACTTGGCGGTACTGGCGTGTACTAGCGTGACGATGTTAAGGAAATTAACGGCTGACCTGTAGCGACAATGGTCATCACTCAAATTCTTCGGCGAAGTATTCTCTGGTCATGTCATAGGCTGGATTCCAACCACTCTCCACCAATGGACGGGCTTGAGGGATGACTGAGCAAAGCCCCTCAATCAAATTCACGGTTATTTCATGGGCAATCTGAGCAGATGCGCCATCATTCATCCTGAGAGCCAGTTGCAAATAGGCTATGAGTACAAAAGCACGAGCGGGGGTGGTTGCAAACTGAATCACTTCCTCGGATGTGGCGATTTGGTCTAGTACAGATTCGATGTCAATGTGTTGGCTCATGGTCTGTTTGGAAAAGGGTTAATTGGCCTAAGCGTTCCCGCTTCAGATATTTTTTGGTGGCCATAATTGGACTGGTGTAAGCGAGGCGACGAATGTGGCCAGGTCTTCTTTTTTTGCATCCATGGTTGGGTGTTCTCCGATGTGGATTTATTCAGATTTTTAGCTGTTGGACTGGTGTTGGACTTTTGTTGGACGCTTGTTGGAACTTGGAAAAGTGTTGGACTGGTGTTGGAACCGTCCAACAACGTGGCAACAAGGGTTCCAACAGTTCCAACAATTTTGTTGGACTGGGTAAAAGGGGGCAAATCACCCACCCGTCCAACAGTCCAACAGAATCGAGTTGCCATCAGTATCAATCCGAATTAGATGCGCTCGAATTAGTTCTTCAATCACTGGTTGTACTGTCTCTTTCGAGTGTGATACATCCCGCCCTAATGGTTTAGCTTGTGCCAATTCCCTTAAGGTGATTTGGCCTTTATTTTGGCGTTTCAACCAATTGATTAATCGTTCTGCCATGGGGGAAAGATGGGATTCTGGAGAGGCTGAAAACAACCGTTCCAGACGTGCCAACTCATCATCACTCACCCCTGCTAATTCAGGATGCCAACTGAATTTGGAGGTGGGTGATTGGGTCAAGGGGGTGTGATTGCGCGCATCCCAGAAGGAATGATTTGGGGCATTCGGGGGGGTGTGCGGTTTACTGGGTTGACTGACCAAGTTGGGAATGGTGCAGGGGTAAACCTGACCTTGGTGGATGACGATCGCGGGTCTGGCTTGGGACTGCACCCACATCCGTAACGCTTCCCTGCGTTGCAGATTGGGTTCATGTGCCTTGATAGCGTCATAGGCGTAGGAGCCAAGATAAATCATCGTGAAGGCTGTCCGTAAATCGCCTTCACCTTGGATTTTGAGGCTGGCTACACTCCACGACTGAGACACCAGAAACAACTTGAATTTGTATTTCCGGCCTCTCCTAACCAATCGTTTCA
>CAZJZR010000581.1:0-3308 GCA_964550475.1 uncultured bacterium | reverse complement strand
CTAACGTTGCCAATTAGTCATACCCCTCCCAGAGGTTAACGGTGCTTTTGGTAGATCTAAACCAAAGCGATAGATCTGCGTAGGGGCAGATTTTGTCGTTAAATTAACAATCATAGCGAGAGGTTCTCTGCTAGACCTGCCCCTACAGCTTGCGGAACTCAACCAGCTCAACCAGACGGGTCTGGCTTTGTGTCACATCTGGCGGCATACCTTCACATCTATGGAGTGGCTTGGTTCCGTTGGTCGCTGGCTGATAAACAGGGCAAACAGGTTAATTGCCAATTCGCCCCGGCGACGACGAGGGCAGCAAGGTAGGTCGGGCACTGTGGGGTTGCTAACAGTTGGTTGGTTGGGTGCCAACCGGAGGCCAGGGTATCCAGTGCCAGGGTACGGAGCGACCACTGTTGGGCTGTGGCGCGATCGCCCCTGACACTCAACAGTTCAGCCTCTGCACCGTCTAACCCAATTTCAATCTCGCGAGTGGGTAGAGCCAGCCCGACACCACAGGCTTTGACATAGGCTTCTTTGCACGTCCAATACCGCAGAAAGGTGGTGGTTTGCTGATCGGTAGGTAAATGCTGGAGCGACTGAAATTCCCGGTCTGAGAAAAACCGTTTCGCCAACTGGGTGGCTTTGGGCATCGCCCGCACCCGCTCCAGATCCACGCCAATGTGCCGATCGCGGGCGATCGCATACACCGCCAAATCATGGGAATGGGCGAGGTTGAACTGTAAATCGGTGGGTGGGTCAGAACCGATGATGTGGGGTTTGCCGCGATCGCCGTAACCCAACTGCACATCGTGGGGTGCTATGCCTAAATAGGTTCCCACGATGCAACGCAACATTCCCCGGCCAACAATGAACCGTTGGGCATCTTGGGGGAAATAAAACCGATTGGCTCGTTCCTGCTCAGCGGCATTGAGGATCGTCGCCAGATGGGCAATTAATTCAGGGGATTGCGCCAGATCCACTGTCCACAGATGCACATCAGTAGCGGTCAGTGGTGCAGCTCGGAATGGATGCGTGGCCGCGATCGCCTGCCAGTGGGGAGGACAACGATCGGCGGGAATGGTGGGAAACAACGGGATAGGTGAGGCGGGGTCCATGCAATCCCTTGGAGTGAGGCGCGATCGGCAATACCTCACCAATCGTACAGGTTGTGATTTTTAGTTGAACCACCAAGGCACAAAAACACAAAGAGCAACGAAGACCCTGGTACCCAAAGTAACCGTATTCATAGAGTTTTAACTGGGGCGGAAGGATTCGAACCTCCGAATGGCGGGACCAAAACCCGCTGCCTTACCGCTTGGCGACGCCCCATCGCGTTTAACCTTCACCTTTGTTATGTTAACAGCTTGTGACCCCAAAATGTCAAGCATTTCTGCAAAACTATTTTGATTGATCTTTGATTGATCCGCTTGATAAATTTCTTAACCTAGCTAACCGAGGTGGAAGCAACCAAGGCCGGACTGCCGCAAAGTCTTGTGACGACTGGATTACACCCTCACTGATCCCCTGTGGTGAGTGTTGGCGATCGCCGCTCTAAGCGATCCCAGCACTTGCAAAGAAGTGGCGGTAACCGAGCGGTGTAAGATTGTGAACATAGCAAAATGGTCATCAATCAACACACTCTGAAACAAATCTGAAAAAAATGGGACAAAATTCGCAACCCACGATTGTAGTGACGGGAGCTTCATCCGGTGTTGGGCTGTATACAACAAAAGCCTTAATTCAACGGGGTTGGCACGTGATCATGGCTTGCCGGGATGTCCGTAAAGGTGGGCAAGCCGCCCAAGAACTGGGCTTTCCCCAAGGCATGTTTAGCCTGATGCAAGTGGACTTGGGATCGTTGGAAAGTACGAGTCGATTTGCTAGGGAAGTCAGTGCCAGTGGTCGCCCCCTGAAGGCGTTGTTGTGCAATGCCGCGATTTATATGCCCTTGCTCAAGGAACCCCTGTGGAGTCCAGAGGGCTATGAGCTAACCATGACCACCAACCACCTCAGTCATTTCTTGCTGTGCAATTTGATGTTGGAGGATCTGAAAAAATCGCCCGTGCCGGACAAACGGGTGGTGATTTTGGGCACCGTTACCCATAACCCCGATGAGCCAGGGGGTAAGGTGTATCCCCGTCCTGACTTGGGCAATTGCGAAGGGTTTGAAGCCGGATTTAAAAACCCGATTTGTATGGTGGACGGTAAGAAATTTGAACCCGTGAAAGCCTACAAGGACAGCAAAGTGTGTAACGTGCTGACCATGCGGGAATTGCATCGCCGCTATCACGAATCCACTGGGATCACTTTCACCTCGCTGTATCCGGGTTGTGTGGCTGACACGCCGTTGTTCCGCAACCACTATCCTCTGTTCCAAAAACTGTTCCCGCTGTTCCAGAAGTACATCACCAAGGGGTATGTCTCGCAGGAATTGGCCGGGGAACGGGTGGCGGATGTGCTAGTGGATCCCGACTTTAAGCAATCCGGTGCCTACTGGAGTTGGGGCAATGTCAACAGCAAAGACCGCAAAGCCTTTGTACAGCGGGTTTCATCCCAAGCGCGGGATGATGAAAAGGCTGTACGGGTGTGGGATTTGAGCGCGAAGTTGGTCGGGATTGCCTAACCGCCATAACTGTAGGTTGGGTCAAGCAAAGCGCGACCCAACATGGTCGATTGACGACCCAACATGGTTGATTGATCAGTTGGGTTGCGATCCCGTGTGTTGGGTTTCGCTGAAGCTCTACCCAACCTACGACTACTTAACAAGCCACGAGTTAAACCCCTTGTGGCACGAGTATTAGCGGTTTGACAGTGATTCAGCAGCGATCGCCGATCGCGATCTGATTGGTTTTACAGGAGAAGTCTGGGCATGGTTACGGCATTGATCCTAGTGGCAGCAGTGGCAATTCTGGGGGTTGGTTTTTTCCGTGCCCGTCCATTTGGCAAGCTGGGCATTTTGGCATGGCTGCAATCGGTCGTGTTGATGGCACCCTGGTTGGCCTTTTTTGGCCTATTTGCCGTGGGGATTTACCTCAACCTGATCAGCATTTTGCTGCTGTTCTTGATTTCCACCGGGCTGTACATTTTCCTGGGCAGTCAGTTGCGGGCGGCCAGCCAAGATCCGGCATTGGCAGAACAGTTGGCGGCGATGCGGGCAGCAGCGATGGCTAAGGCGGGCAAGGTGTCTACTAGCGAGGGTCAAACTGGCGAAGGGACTACAACACCCGCGATCGCCCAACCCACTGAAGCTTCTCCCATTCCCGCCGATGACCTACGCGCCATCCAGGGGATTTTTGGCATTGAAACCTTTTTTGCCA
>CAZJZR010000580.1:0-3308 GCA_964550475.1 uncultured bacterium | reverse complement strand
TTTAAAGAATTGATGAGAATTCAGTAGGGACGAATGAAGTGTGCCAAGCTGTTGTCTGATCAGTTGGCGACTAGATTGTCTATCTGCATTGCCGTCTTTCTGCATCATGGATTAAGGAGCTTGGTTTATGTACGCTGTTCCGTCAGCTTCTACTGTGAGTCATCTGTGTATTTCTACTCTGGTAGTGGATGATTGCCCAGAGTTTCGCCGTAGTCTGAAACATTTGTTAGATTTGTCTACCTCGACCCATGGAATGCAGTTTCAGATTGTCGGGCAGGCCATGTCATTGCAGCAAACGATGGACTTGGCTACGCAATATTCTCCAACTTTGATTTTGTTAGATTTGGAGTTAGGGGATGATAGTGGCATAGATGTGTTGCAGTGGTTGCGATCGCGCAATCGGCAAAACAGAATTTTAGTCTTATCGGAGCAACGGGATGGGGACTCGGTATTCAAGGCGATGCAGGCTGGAGCTAAGGGATATTTGTTTAAGCATCAAATCTCTACCCACTTACTTGAAGCGGTGCAGGTAATTCTGCAAGACCAAATTTATTTGCCACCCGATGTCGCTACTCAATTTTTCCAGGTATTTCAGTCTGATAACAGGCGGAAAGCGAGCGATGTTCCGCCGATTCATTTGACTGAACGAGAACGGGATGTATTGTATTGGTTGGTGCAGGGCGCGTCCAATGAAGTAATTGCTAAAAAGCTGTACATTACCGTGGGCACGGTCAAAGCGTATTTAACGATTATTTTTGAAAAACTAAATGTGAATAGCCGCACCCAGGCGGCATTACAAGCATTGAAATTGGGTGTAATTTCCGCCTAAATGACCGTTAATGCAGAGTATTCCATCGGGCTTCGTCGGGAGCATTTACGGTTATGAGTAATCATTTGGCGATCGCGACCGTCACTGCTGCGATTCAGCGCACCCTACAAGTGGCTGTGCAGGATGATGTGGAAGGGGCGCGGATTACCACTGTGCGGCCTAGTGATATTGGCAATGGTACGCCAGAGACGGGAGTGAACATTTTCCTGTATCAGGTGATTACCAATCCGGCTCTGAATAATATGGATGCCGCACCGCAGCGATCGCGCGGTAATCCGACACGGCGACAGGTGCCCTTGGATCTGTACTACATGCTGACGTTTTACGGCAATGAGTCGGAACTGGAACCGCAGCGGTTGCTGGGCAGTGTAGTCAGAACGCTTAACGATCGGCGCATCATTAACCTAGAGATGATTCGCGCCGCTTGCCGCGATTCCACCTTACCGTTTTTGGCCACGTCGAATCTGGCCGATCAGGTGCAGCAAATTAATATTTTGCCGCTGGACTTGAATTTGGAGGATCTGTCTAAAGCGTGGTCGGTGTTTTTCCAGGTGCCCTATTATCTGTCAGTCGCCTACAAGGTGTTAGTGGTGTTGGTGGAAGGTGATGAGGTGCCGACCCGATCGCTGCCGATTCGCGATCGCCGCACTAACAATTTGTCTCCCTTCTTCAATCAACCCCAAGTTGAACGGGTAATGGCACAGGGGGGCGTAGGGGAAGCGATTCAAGCCGATAGCACATTGGTGATTGTGGGCAAACAGCTCAAGGGCGAGTGGGCGACCCAGGTGCGGATTGGTGGGGTGGATGTGCAACCGTCGGAGGTGACGGCAACGGAAATTCGCTTACCGTTATCCCTTGTCCCCAACACGGCATTGCGGGCGGGAGTGCAGAGTTTACAGGTGTTTCACCCGCCCCAAACGCGGGATGATTACCAGCGACGGGGTAAGGAGTCCAATGCGGCGGCGTTTGTCTTGCGGCCTCGGTTAATGGCGGTGCGGTTATTGGCCTGTGCGGGGGAGGAAGAGGAGACGCGCACAGGGCAGTTCCAACTGCAAACGAATTTGACGATTGGGGCAAAACAGCGAGTGGTGGCGGCGTTAAATGAATGGGGCAGTGATGAACCGATGGCCTATTTGTTGGATGCGGCGACGCGCGATCGCGATTCCACCCAAATCATCATCCCGTTCCAAAACGTCAAACCGGGGGAGTATTTAGTCCGGATTATGGTGGATGGTGCTGAGAGTCAGTTGCAAATTGATACCGATCCCGACAGTCCGACCTATGAGTGGTATGTGGGGCCACGGTTATCGATTGCTTGATCAGTCGATTGCTTGATCACGTGATCAAACAACCGCTATTTCTCGGTGGCAATGATATGCAAATCGATGTGCTTCTGGTGAATTCGGCGCATCAACCGTTGGGTAAATGAACCGCTGATCAGTTGTTTCCAGCGGGATTCTTGGCTTTCGCCGATGACGATTTGGGTGATTCGGTGTTGTTCGGCCACGTCCGCGATCGCCTGCGCCACATTGGCATGGCGGACTCGCAAAAATTCACCCTCAAACTCCTGGCACAGCTTTTCACAGGTTTCCAGATGCAGGCTTTCGGCTTTGGTGAGGAAGCGATCGGGAGCATCAACAAACACCACATACAAGGGGGCATTCATATAACCTGCGAGACGGGAACCGCGCCGGATTAATTGCACCGCATTGGGATAGGTGGAAATGCACACCAGTACCCGTTCGTGGATATTGCAGGCTTGCCGCGATAGGGGCAATTCGTTGGCTTCTTCTTCAACGGCATCGGCCACTTCCCTCAAAGCCAGTTCCCGCAAGGCAATCAGGTTGCGCCGTTGGAAAAAATTCGCCAGTGATTGTTGGATTTTTTCGGGGGCGTAAATTTTGCCATCCAGTAACCGTTCCTCCAAGGTTTCTGGGGTCACGTCTACCACCACGACTTGATCCGCTTCGTCCAGCAGGCGATCGGGGACTCGTTCCCGCACCACCACACCCGTAATCCGGGCCACCAAATCATTCAAGCTTTCCAAGTGTTGGATATTGACGGTGGAATAGACATCGATGCCTGCTGCCAGCACAATTTCTACGTCTTGATAGCGTTTTTCTCTGGGTGAACCAGGGACGTTGGTATGGGCGAGTTCATCAACGAGAACGAGTTGGGGCGATCGCGCCAGAATTGCCTCCACATCCATTTCTTGCAGGGTTAACCCATCGTGAGCGATCGCCTGCCGGGGAATCAGTTCTAACCCCACAGCCTTGTCTGCGGTTTCCCTGCGCCCATGGGTTTCCAGTAACCCCACAACCACATCAATCCCTTCCTGCTTCAGTTGGTGCGCCTCTTCCAGCATCTTGTAGGTTTTACCGACACCGGGAGCCATGCCAATGAAGATCTTGTGCTTGCCGCGATGGGAAAGCGAGGTGGGGAGGAGGGCTGGATTCGAGGAGACGGACATGGGGCAGGA
>CAZJZR010000579.1:0-3316 GCA_964550475.1 uncultured bacterium | reverse complement strand
TCAAACAAGGGGAAGCCCAAAAAATAGAATTCATGTTTAACCCGACTGAACTTAAATTCGGTCGTGACGTTAGCATCGAACAAGCACCCGGTTCTCGCACCGATTCAGGGCAACCCAAAAGTAGTTTTAAGCACCCCAACCCCTACTCCCTCAGCATCAGTAACATCATTCTTGATACCTACGAAAAACCACCCGCAGACCGCAGCGTCTTAAAACCACTGAAATTATTTACCGATGCAGTGGAATATGCCACAGGTGGCGAGGGCAACTCAGAACGTCCACCCATTTATCTATTTGCTTGGGGCACCAATCCATACCTCAAATGTTTTGTCAAAAGCTGTAATTTTCGCCTCACCATGTTCTTACCTGATGGCACCCCAGTCCGGGCGATCGTAGACCTCAGCCTAGAACAAATCGACGATACATCCACCCAATCTAGTCAACAAACTCCAGAAGTGACCCAACTGATGCGCCAAAACGGAGGTCGTCCCATTCTGTTGTAAATTACCGCCAGAAATTGCCTCCATCCAGCCCTGATTTCCTTGCTTTGCTCCACCCGCATTCCCAACCACCATGCCACTGAATTACGCTGCATTACCCCACCTCACCATTGATGGTCAAGATGCCCCCGACGCTGTAATGAACGATATCTTGCAAATTGCGGTGGAAGAAAGTTTACATTTGCCCAGTATGTTTACCATTGTCTTCAACAATCCAGCATTTCCAGGGCACGGGGACGATCAACCAAAATCATTAACTCAGCGAACCGATAAAAAAACTTGGGAATACGAAACAACGTTCAGCATTGGTAAATCAATTCGCATTGGATTTACCAATAGCAAGACCGAAGCAACAGGATTTGATGCCCAGAAAAAAGGTTGGATTATTGATGGTGAAATTACTGGAATTGAGACCCATTTCACCTCCGGTTCCCAAGCCACCATGGTCATTCGTGGGTATGACAAATCCCATCGGTTACATCGAGGCCGTTACAATCGCTCATTTCAGAAAATGACTGATTCTGACATTGTAAAAAAAGTGATTGGCGAAGCTGGCATTACTTCAGGAACAATTGATACCACATCGATCGCTCATGACTATGTGTTTCAAGAAAACCAAACCAACATGGAATTCCTGCGAGAACGCGCCGCTCGGAATGGCTTTGAGTTGTTTATTAAAGACAACAAACTGTATTTTCGCAAGCCAAAGCAAGACCAACAAATTCAATTGGAATGGTTAAAACAACTAACTAGTTTTCGAGTGCGAGTCACCAGTGCAGAACAGGTTAGTTCCGTGGAAGTTAGGGGTTGGGACTACAAGAAAAAACAAGAAATTGTGGCGACTCAATCCAACGCAACGCTGTTAACAAAAACGGATCAAGGTGAGGGCAAGGCTAAGAGTTCCGCCTTTCAAAGTCAACCGAAATTGGTCATGGTTGATCAACCTACCTATAATCAAAATGAAGCCCAATCAATGGCTCAAGCCTTATTTCATGAACTAGCCGATGAATTTGTCCATGCCGATGCCCAAGCGCAGGGTAATACCGATATTCGGCCTGGATGTGTGGTGAAATTGTCTGGTATGGGCAAATACAGCGGCAATTACTACGTTACCGAAACCCATCACACCTTCATCGAACGTACCTACATGACCGGATTTAGTGTGCGTGGGTTGCGGGGTGGAGATTTATTATCGGTGTTGTCTCCTACTGCTCGACCCAAACCGGGGCAAACTTTGTTAATTGGGGTCGTCACCAACAACCAAGATCCCGAAAAATTGGGACGGGTACGGGTGAAATTCCCCACCTTAACTAATGAACACGAAAGTAATTGGGCACGGGTGGTGGCGATCGGGGCAGGGAAAAATCGTGGCTTTGATTGTTTACCCGAAATCAACGACGAAGTTTTAGTTGGCTTTGAACACGGTGACATTCATCGCCCGTTTGTGATTGGTGGGTTGTGGAATGGCCAAGATGCCCCACCGGAACCTGTGACTGAATCGGTCACTAGTACTGGTGTTAGATTACGAACGATTAAAACTCGTACAGGCCACAAAATCCAATTTGTGGAAGAGGATAAAGGTACGAGTAAAAAGGGAATTTATTTGACTTCTGTGTATGGGCATAAAGTCAATTTGAACGATACCGATAAGAAGATCGAAATCCTGACCAACGGTGGCCATACAGTGACATTAGACGATACAGGTCAGAAAATTCAAATTAAGTCCACTGGTGGCCATACAGTTGAATTAAACGATATGACCCGTAGCGTTTCTCTTGATTCCAAGGGTAGCGTTTCTATCAAAGCTGCGACCACATTGGATATTCAAGCCACAGGTACCGTAACAGTTAAGGGGGCAATAATTAAATTGAATTAAATTGCCAATGGGCGTATTTATTGGTTGGGGGACTGGCGGTTGAAACCGCGTCTATAGGAACCAAGTCCGCCTGCGCGGACTCTAGAAGATCGACTATTCGATGGTTTAGAAACCTGCGTAGGCAGTTTATAGCCCGTTGGGCATGGCTACGCTAGTGTTCTGATAGCCGCGATTTTAATCGCCACTCCCCCAATGGCTCACTCTCCCATCCTCCTATTCTCCCCTCTTTCCTATGGGTAAACCCGCCGCTCGTGTCACTGATTTTGTTTCCCACCCTGCCCCACCCAAACTGACTGGTGGGACAGGGAGTCTAAATGTGTTGATTGGTGGACTTCCGGCTTGGCGGGGTGTTCCCATCGCTGCCGCCGCTGGGATCCAGTCCGCCAAAAAAGCTGCCGATATCGCTATTCAAACCGCAGAAGCTGCCACTGCTGCGGCCTCTGGCACGCCGGGTGCGCCTGCTGCCCAAGCCGCTGAAAAAGCGACCAAAATCGCGGTTGCGGGTAGTATGTCTACGTTTATATCGTCTGTTGCCGGTGGTGCTGATATCCATGCCTGTACCACGCCATTGCCGCCGCCACCCCACGGGCCAGGAGTAGTGGTGGATGGGAGCAAAACCGTGTTGATTAATGGCTTACCCGCTTGTTTTGTTGGCAATACGATTGTGGAAGCTGTGGGGCCACCGAACAAAATCACTGCGGGATGTTTCAATGTCTTAATTGGTGGTTAGGATTGGTGATTGGTTTAGTTGCTGACGGTTGCGATTCGTCTCATTTCTGCTGTGGTGTGCGTTGCGATCGCCCCCCAAATGCGATCATCAAGATCAGGCGATCGGGCATTCCCTGCTCAATTCAGCCCTATCCTCATCCATCCCAGACTTTTCTCCCCTATGCTTAGCTCTACCCAAGAACTGTTGGAAACGGCTCGACGGCATGTGTAC
>CAZJZR010000578.1:0-3335 GCA_964550475.1 uncultured bacterium | reverse complement strand
TAGTTCTTGTAGATGCGGTTTTAACCGCCCCTCCCCCAAACGTGAAATACGCCCACTGAAGAACACTGATCTCCGCCGCAACCGATTGCCGCGTAAGGGATTGAAGCTCCTTGGTCGTCTCTGACTGAACTGAAAAGATATAAGGCGATTGCCAATCAGAATAGCCACTGTCAATCCCCCTCACCTGAACCAATTATGGCCATTCCCTCCTGTCACCGGATTCATCCTGCTCAAGGATTGAGAGTTCAGCCACTTGTGTTGCTGGGCTGGACGATCGCGCTACTCCTGCTCGTCGCCTTCCCCGCGATCGCCTGTGGTCCACCGCAATCGTATCTCTATGGCGCGAAATTAATGGTGGTGCCGGCGATCGCCATCATCTCTGGTTATGGGTTGCCCTTCGTAGGCATCATCGTTTTGGAGTCGCTGATTCTGCACAAGCGAGAAAACATCCCCTACATGAAAGCCATTGGCTGCACCCTGGGTGCCCAAACCTTTTATTTAGTCACCTGTTTCTTGATGTTTAGCAACTGGAGCGGGTATCCCATGCCTATCCTGGGGGGGGTGTTGTCTGGGATCATGTGTAACAGTTTTATCCAACGCCGAGGCTTTTGGAAAAATATCCCCAAATTTGTCCTCAGTCTTCTATTAGTGTTGGGATTTGTCGGCTTAGATTTAATCAACCTCGCGTTAATTGCGGGTCTCAATCCTAGGCAAATGCAACCTTTGCCCTCTTTATATCTCTACACGAGCGGCATTTTATTGATTGGGTTTATTGCCGGTTTTGTGATGAAGACCTTTGCACTGCACAACTTGCTGAAGCTCAAAACAGTCACATTGCCGCGCACCGTCATGTCAATGAATGTGGGTTCCTTTGCACTGGTGACAGGCACTTTATTAATCAACTACGTGCTGGGTAATTCGCTCCTGTGACGCTTCACTCAACAGTTAATTTCACTCAACAGGTAATTTTACCTGCACTTCGCACAGGTAAAATCCACCATTCAAATCAATCGTTTCAACATCTAGGCAGGTTAACGGGAGGATTTTAATCGCTGATTCAGGTCTGCGCCTGTGTAGCCTGTCGTGACCCAAATAAATGCCCGTACCCCATCCCGCAACGTTTTTTCCAGTGGTTCGGGCGATCGCCCCGTTGGGACTGCCACAGGCTTAAAGTCAATGCCTCGACTGCCTAACACAATTTCAGCAATGGTTTGGGCACGACGCATGTGGTCATCGGAAGTAATTAAGTAAATGCTGGTGATGCCTTGGGATTGCAATGTATCGACCAAAGTGGTGAAGTTGGTGACAGTATCCACCGCTCCGTAATCCAAGTGAATCCGCTGCAAATCCACACCCGCTTGGGCAAACACCCATTCGGAATATTCCCGATTACTCCCAGAAGACACCCAAATGGGTAAGTCGGGATGTTGCAGGGCAAAGTTCGCTGCAAAATATTCCCGCTCTAACGCGCCGCCCAAGACTAAGACCGCTTGCGGGGTTTGGACATAACGCCGTAATTGGTGATAGCCCATCCAAAGGCAGAAGGCTACTGCAATGATTGCCCAACGCCACCGAAAGCGGCGACGATGCACAAGTTGCCGCGATCGCTCAGGAGTAATAGGAGGGGATGCCATCAAATCGGAGGCAGGACTACAAAAATTCCAGACGGTTCACATTCACCAGAATACGCCATTAATTCCTTTGTGCGTATCCATGATTCAATCGACGATTGAATCCACAATTGAGCAGGAGAGTCGTTCCAGGCGGTTAAATCGGCTAACCCTCGTGGCCAGTCAGTGCGGCTCTTGCCCACAGCCAATCGGCATGTTGTTGGCAAAACAACGCAAACCGCTTACACCACGCAATCTTGATGCTAGGGTAAGGGCAGTGTAACGGCAATATCGGCAGTTTTTTGCTTGACTAAGGATCAAACCTGTTACACCAGCTTGCGGTAGTGGGAGCATAACCCACACCACTCAACCTCCTACCCAGTGAGGAACGTGCGCTAATCGGCTGTGCCTCATAGATCTGAAAAGGTAACTGCCCAGGAACCTATTAAGGACGCGGGCACCCATTTGGTTCAACTTAAGCTAGAAACCCTTGCAGCGCAAACGTTTGCCCTCTCCCCCTGCCCCTCTCCCAAGCTTGGGAGAGGGGAGAAATGGTCTGATTCCCCTTCTCCCAATTCTGGGAGAAGGGGTTAGGGGATGTAGCTTGCTTCCCGAAGGGTGGGCAAGCCTCTGGCAGTCGAGGTTACATCCTAAGTTGACACCAATGGCGGGCACCGCGCCCCTACAGACCGCACACAAAATAGCCATGTAATAGCCATGTAGAGGTTGGGTGCCCCAACCCTGATGGATCAAACAATTCAGCGTTGATCCACCTGGGCAGTTACCTGAAAAGTGCTATAAAGCTAAACTGGGTAACTTAGAACCTATCCGAAACATCGCTGGAAGGGTTGATTTTGGGTGTCCAAATGGCACCAAAACCCAACTTTCCGGATAGGCTCTTAATGGATTCAACCAAAATCTTCCTGGAAAGGACATCAGGGCTATGGGAACACTCTCTCCCGATCAACGAAATTATTTGTATTTGGTAGAAGCAGAACGCACCGGAGTGCATAAGCCAATTTTGGCCGCCCTCTATGCCGCCCATACCAAACCCACCTTACCCGATGGCGAAACAGGCTTGGGCATTTCCCCAGCCAATCGGATTCCCTTAGACCAGGTGAATTCCTTTGCAGAACAGGTACAGTTTGCTGCCAACACCATCCGCAGTTTGACCGATTCCTTGGGAGAACAGGGATGGCAAGGGGCGGATCTGTGGGATGCCGCCAAGGGACGCTACACCGATCGCCTGATCCAAACGATCGCCCTTGGATATGTGCCCAAGCCGACCGAAACCACGGCGGCACGGTTAGAAGCCTGCAATCCGGCTCAACTGTTAACTGCTTATCTGGCCGACCTGAAGGTAGATTTCCAGGCCGAACAATTACCGCAGAATTTAGCCTTCCTCGACCAAGCCCTGTTGGCGTTGGTGGAGCGGGTACCCCGGTTCTATACGGGTCTGCCATTTCAGCGGGAAGCTCTGTTGGAAGGGGTGCGGATTTGGCGCAGGTTGAGTACTCGGCAGGAGGCGATCGCTGCCCTGAATCCGCCTGCCACCACTACCCCAGTGGCCACCGACCCCAGCGAAGTTTTAGATGAATCCTATTTGGATCAACCGCTGTTGCAATTCATCCAGCGGGTGCCCACCAACTATGGGGGACTGCCGTTCCAACGGGAAGCAATGCTGCGAGCGGTGCAACTGTGGCGGCAACTGGACTCCCGCGAAGC
>CAZJZR010000577.1:0-3341 GCA_964550475.1 uncultured bacterium | reverse complement strand
CTGGAGTCGATGCCAAGCAGTTGAAGGAGTTGCATGTGGCTTCCACCCACCAACCCAAACCCAAGGCATAGGCGAGGGCAAGCTGGAGCTAGGGAGCAGCGTCAAGCGAACTGGGCAAAGGGCGGGCACGGGGTTGAGATGGATCGTGCAAGCCCCTAACTGTAGGGACACGGCATGGCCGTGTTCCTGCACCTATCACGGGGATATGATGTTGTCGCCAGTCCTGTGGCTCTACCGCTGATCTTGCCCGAATCAACTGTGCTGTTTAGATAGTGCTGTATAGTTGAAAAATACAAAATTAGGGGTTGTTTGGCGCAAATCTTGCTGGGGCGGTGTTGCGATCGCTGTCCAACTGGATTTGACTGATACAGCCCCCATTAGCAGATTGGTTAATCTTGCTCTTTACATCTGGGTGTCAAGCGTTCGGTCTCAGTGGTGAACTGTTCCCCTAATCCAGTCATGGCAGGCGAATTGCGGATTAATTGCGGATTTGCCAAATTGACGGGACTGTGTGGAATAGCTGTCTACCGAGTAACCATTCTTTACAGGTAACCCCCATGTTTAATCGGCAAAAGACTTATACAGTCACCTATCTGGGCAGCGGTAGCGAACTTCAGGGCACGTTGCAGGTGAAAGGCAATTTACGGATCGATGGCCGGATTCAAGGCACGGTGGAAGCCGCAGGGGACATTGAGGTGTCGTCCGATGGGGCGATTGAGGGGCCGGAGGTGCGGGGTGTCAATATCACCGTCCATGGGGCAATTAAAGCGAACATTGTGGCGGAAGGCAAACTCACCCTGAGTCGGACGGCTCGCCTAGAGGGGGACATTGTGGCTAGTGCGCTGGACATTGCCGCTGGAGCGTTTTATGTGGGGCACATTGTCACTCGTGAGGTGCAGGCGTTGCCTGGTACCCCCGATGCACCCCGGTTGGTGGCCAGTGGAGAAGGCTATGGCGATCGCCGTTACTAAAATCATTTCCCTGATTAGCAAGAATCTCCATTCATCCTGAGTGAACCGGGCACATCTTAAGCTATTCTGGTAAATGCAGGATTTGTTCAAGGAGTGGCTGGTATAGTCAGTTTACTAGTTTGAACAACCCCAAGCGGATGTGGCGGAATTGGTATACGCGCACGTTTGAGGGGCGTGTGGCTTTGCCTTGCGAGTTCGAGTCTCGCCATCCGCATTCATACCAAATTAACCACAAAAGCCCTAGAACTTAGTTCTAGGGCTTTTGTGTTCTGACTGCACCATGACCCACAACCGCTAGACCGCATTCCTATACGGCATAAATCCATAATATTTCGGTTGTGAGTCCAGCCTAACGTGCAACCACGCAACGCCGCCGCCTGCTGTACTGAGCCAAAGCGGGGCAGCACTCACCTGCTTGGCAACAGTGGTGCCGATCATCCGCCAGAGGGCATCGACTTGTGATTCCGGGGCATGGCGAATAAACGCCGCCAGATGACCGTATGCCTGATTGTCCCCACGCGGTGATGGCACAATCAACATGGCATCGCCACCGAGATTGGCAAAGGTTACGATGCCATGATTGGTGTCATCTGTTGTGAAATACGCACTGTAAGCTTCTCTATCCGGCGATCGCGAAATGAAGCTGGGTGAGTTGAGCAGCACAAACTCAAACTGATGATGTTTGGAAGTATTGGTAATTGCGGGTGTTTCCCATCGGTAGGCGGAGAATGAAGACTCTGCCAACAGGGATGAAAAATAAGATCGGAAACTGTGGTCGAATTGCCACAGTTCCAGCACCCGTGCGTAAGTCACTGGCCTACCAGATTCTGTTAGTTGGTATCTGACGGCACGACCACTCTCTAAATTTTCGGTAGTGCACTGAAACATTGAGTGATGTGGTAGAGGGCTAACAGTGGTTCTCTGGTGCGAGGATTGCTTGTAGAGCCTCTTCCCGCAAGCGTTCAGGACTGTGGTGCCACCTTGTTGAGCAAGCTGTCAGCCTGTAATGGATACACATGGCGAAAGTTTCGCCACATCTGAAATGGTTGATCATCAATCATGACTTCTGGCTTTGGAAGATAACCAACAAAGCAATCCTCTAATCCAAACTCCTTGGCTGAAGCACGAGCATAATCACTGCCCCCACTGCTCCAACAATACAATATTACTCCTTGTGCCTTTAATTGCCGAACTACCTGAATAACGCCAGGTATAGGAATTCGTTTCGTTCCAATCTATCGCACCAGAGTATCATCAACATCAATAAAAACGACCATAATTAAGGTTCCTGTGCTATCACGTGATTTTGCGCAAGTTCAATCGCTTAGCCTGCATTATTCACGACAATTTACCGGATGTCTTGAAGATCTTGATCTGCGTAGGGTGTGTTGAGCAACGCGAAACGCACCACACATCAACCTTCGTAGCAGTGAAATGCCGCTGTAAAACTCAGAAACAGTGCGTTTCGCTTCGCTCTACACACCCTACAGGTGAATTATCCAGGTTAGCCAAAGAATATGCGATGTGCAACTTGCTCGATCTTGCCGCTGCCCAGACAGCCCATTGACGGATTCAGGATCATCACTCCTCCATAAACATCCCTAAAATGGGGGGACAAGATCAGGGTTGCGGGTTGGGGAGGGAAGGCGATGGCGGTGCGAGTATTTGAACAAGCGGTGGTGATTCAGGCTCCAATGGAGACGGTAGAGCAGTGTTTTACCGATCTGAGGCTGATGCACCGTTGGCTAAATCCGTTGCTGCGCTGTGAACCCGTGGGCGAGTGGTCAACGGCGATCGGGGCGCAAAGTCGGTTTACCATCCAGCTTCCAGTCGTGAACCAGTGGTGGCAACCCACCCTCCAGAATGTTGTGGTGGAACGGGCAGCGGGATTGGTGGTGTGGGAATTTAGCGGCTTTTTTCAGGGGCGCGATCGCTGGCAGTGTATCCCCCAACCGGATGGCACCACCCAGTTAGTGAATCGGTTTGAGTTTGCGATCGCCAATCCCCTCATTGCCTTTGGCTTCAACACCTTCGCGGCTCACTTCACCCAAGCCGATATGCGGGCGCAGTTGGGACGATTAAAACGGGTGGCGGAGGGGGAGGGATAAGTGGATGGAGTGAGGAGTGAGTTAAGGAAAGGGGGTTGGATTTAACTGGTTGGAGTTAGGAACTGGTAACGGTAATCATCGACTGATTCAACGCCATTCACCATCCACTATCCACCATCCACCTACTCTCTCCTTTACAACAACCCTGCCGACTCATACAGCCGCCGCAGCAGAGCCATGATTTTTTCGCCGTATTGCAGATCCGCTGCCCAGCGGCCATTCAGTTGGTGTACCAAGGGGGCGATGCCGCGTGAGACGAACC
>CAZJZR010000576.1:0-3343 GCA_964550475.1 uncultured bacterium | reverse complement strand
CTACCCCACAACAACTCTCAAACTAACCAGAGAAGTCTATGTTTTCGATCGACTGAAATTGGCTAAACGGTCTTGGACAAATTGCCGCCAGCTACGTTCCGCCTCGATTTCATCCTGTTGGGCTTGGGTGAGAAACTGATACAAATACTCCTTTTCTACCCAGGCAAAGGTAGGGCTGCGATCGCACTCCTGATATTCCCCATTCTGCAATTGAAAAATCTGCCAATCCCGTCCGTTATACCGCCACAGTTCCGGCACACCCATCGCTGCATAGAGCCGATTTTTATCAATATCCGTATGGGTAATGTCTACTTCTACCACCAGATCCGGCGGTGGATCGGTGGCTAAATCAACCTTACGCCCAGCCACCCTGGACTGATTTTGAATGTAGTAAGCGCAATCGGGTTCTGAACCGCGATCGAGTTCCTGCCGATCCAGCGTGGTCGAACCCATGGTTTTGATTTTCATGCCCATCTCAAATACAAGGATGCGAATAAACAATTCAATTAGACGCAATGAAAACTCATGATCTTCTAAGGGCATGGCAATTTCTAACATTCCGCGATCGTAGGTCAACCGTGCCGCCCGACTTTCGGGCAGGGCATGGAGAATCTGTTGATAGGCGTGCCAAGTTAACCCGCGCAGGGTGACGCGCTGTTCACCAATGCGTTGGGTGGGAGTCAGGGGGGCGATCGCAACCATGGGCATAAACCTCGTTATTTCCTGCATTGGGCGGGCACATCCTTCGACGTAGCTCAGGACATCTTTCGGCGTTGCTCAGTGCAAACGGGGGCAATGCCCCTACAACAGAATTGCCAGGATTTCCGGTAATGGGTCATAAACCATGCAGGCTAAGCGACTGCCCAGACTAGACAGCCAGTGAGCACCAACACTAGCAACACCCCAAAGGTACGGTGCAGCCGCTGCAAAATCGGTTTCACTTGGTAGTCGGCCACCAGCCGATCTTGGGAGAGCATGGTCGGTGTTTTTTGCCACATTTGGCCATCGTACCAACCGGACTCTTCGTAGGAAATGGTTTCGTTGCGGAGGCGATCGCGCACATACACCCAGCCCAAATACAGCCGCACCAACAGGAACAGCACAATGAGGCCGGAACCTGCCGCTGCACTGAGAGCAAAGTGAGTGGGGTATTTTAACGGCGGAAAACTAGCGGCGGCAACGGGCACTGAGATCAGGCTGCTGAGTCCCCACACCCAGGCGATCGTGGTCAGGTACGCCCGTAGCGGTACGACTCCCCAGCGAAAGAACCACGATTCACGTAGATCTTGATATTCGTTGAGGGGTTGTTGTTCTGCGGGAACTGGGCAAACGGGCTGGTAAGGTGACTGAGTATCCACTGGCGATTTCGGCGTGATCAAACGTCCTGATTTGCTATCCAAGTCTGTTGTCAAATTGCCGTTTTCGAGGCCATCTGCACTGGCGGCACCCGAAAACTCAGCCACTTTAAACTTTAACTTACTCCCCCAATGCTGAAGCCCCTTTTTGTAATGACTTGACCTAAAAAGTGCGGTATTGCAATCTGTTGCCGTGGCTAGACATGGCGGGTTTGGTTTAAAACCGCTAATGGGCAATGGGTGATGCCGCCCATTACCCATTACCCCACTACCTATGAGCCACATCCATCCTTGCGCCGCGCTGACGTAACTGTTCACTCCAGGTGATTGCCTCAGAATGCCCCTTCTCCCAATAGAGGAGAAGGAGAGTTTCAAAGTCCCTCTACCTAATTGGGAGACGGATTTAGGGTGAGGGCACGGTTAGGCTGGGCAGTTGCTTAATCATCAGTGGTCAATTAGTGATCAATAACTAATCGTTAACGTTACGGTTGCTTCTACCTTTTGTTCTCCACCAATTACAGGGGTGGAAGGAGCCGCACCCGCCTTCATTTCCGCCATCATCGGTACAGGCACGGGGTAAGGCACGGGTGGCCGTCCAGCACCATTCACTTGAATGCTGACAACTTCGCGGCGGGTGATGTTCAGGGCACTGAAGACGGCATCGGCTTGGGATTGGGCATCTTGGGTGGCTTCACGCAAGGCTTGCTTTTGGGCATCTGCGATCGCGGCATCGGAGGCCATAAAACTCAGCCCATCGATCCGGGAAGCTCCGGCTTTGACGGCTTCATCCAGTAGCGTCCCCACCTGTGGCGTGGGAATTTGGAAGCTGACCATATTGCTAGCGGTATAACCCGTTAAGGTTTGTCGCCCCCCTTCATAGTTATAGGTAGGGCTGAGGTTGATGCCTGTGGTTTCCAGTTTGTCCACTTTGCGCGATCGCAACAACGTCACCACCGCACTCGACCGACGTGCCACTTCTTGCTGAACGGCTTCAGCGGTTTTCCCTTGGGCTTCTACGCCCAACCGCACTTGGGTTAAGGTGGTGTCAATGTTTTCTACCCCGCGTCCGGTGACGGTGAGTGTCCGCAACAATCGCTCCTGAGCCAGTGCAGGCACGGCGATCGCTAACCCAATACAGGTGATGGCAATGGGTAACACAGACCACAGGGGAATCGACTTTGAGATTAAGGCAAGTTTCATAGATTCAGGCTCCGAATGAAATGGGTAGATGGCTGCACACAGGGCAGACTTGCCGCTGACAGATTGGTTGAAACGACTTCTAAATAGTTGATCGGGTTTGGGTAGGAAGTGCCCGCAAACAATCAACTTTTAAAGCACCCGCTGTGTGGTTAACGGCGGATTTCCCCTATGCATCGCCATACTCCTACTGTGACATTGCTCAACCCATCCATGGGGTTGGTTACGGTTTTCGCAACTTCTTGTCTCGATTGCGATCGCTCCACGCTTCACCGTCACCCCGTATTCCCCGTGGCCATTACCCCGGCGTTGCTGAATTTAGGGATGAGTTAAGAGTTGGATGAATTGAAACGAAGTTTCAATTCATCCTGCTATTCAGCAACACCGCCATTACCCCACCAACCAATAGGTGGTCATGTGTCCCTTACCCTTGATGGCAATTTCGCCTCGGTACTCCAAGCGGTAGCGATCGCGCAGTCGCCGATACACCGTCTCCGTGACCTGAATTTTTCCAGGCAAACCGTGGGATTCCATCCGACTGGCAATGTTGACCGTATCGCCCCAGAGGTCGTAGGCAAACTTTTTGGTGCCAATTACCCCGGCCACCACATTGCCCGTGTGGATGCCAATCCGCATCGCCAGCGGGATGCCTTCTCGTTGGGAAAATTGGCGGATGCGGTCTTGCATATCCAACGCCAACGCTGCAATCACGTCCAAGTGATCCGGACGGACTTCTGGCAAGCCTGCGGCCACCATGTAGGCATCGCCGATCGTCTTGATTTTTTCCACTT
>CAZJZR010000575.1:0-3343 GCA_964550475.1 uncultured bacterium | reverse complement strand
ACCGCCCATTCAGGTGGTGGATATGCGTGCAGAACTGCGCCACGGCAACCGTTCCCTGTTCAGTCGGACACTGCAAACAGTGCTCCAAGACCTACCAACCAATAGGCAACAGGGGATTTTGTTCATTCCCCGCCGGGGGCACAGCACCTTTGTCCTCTGTCGCGACTGTGGGGTGGTGATCGGCTGTCCCCACTGTGATGTCTCCCTGTCTTACCACCTGCCCCATCCCCAGGCCACGCCGCTGTTGCGCTGCCACTACTGCAACTACAGCCAACTGCAACCGACCCATTGCCCCGATTGCCAATCCCCCTACCTGAAGCACTTTGGCAGCGGCACCCAGCGGGTGGTGGAAGAGGTGCAGCGGTTATTTCCCGACCTGCGAACCCTGCGGTTTGACAGTGACACCACCCGCAGCAAAGGGGCGCACCGCAGCCTGCTGACCCAGTTTGCCCAGGGCGAAGCCGATCTGCTGGTGGGGACGCAGATGTTGACCAAGGGGATTGACCTGCCGCAGGTGACGCTGGTGGCGATTCTGGCGGCGGATGGATTGCTGCACCTGGGCGATTTCCGCGCCGGGGAACGGGCGTTCCAAACCCTGATCCAGGTGGCGGGACGGGCGGGACGGGGCGAGGAACCCGGACGGGTGATTCTCCAAACCTACAGCCCCGATCATGCGGTCGTGCAAGCGGTGCAAGCCTATGACTATGAACGGTTTAGCCACGAGGAATTGCAGAGCCGCCGCGACCTCCACTACCCCCCCTATGGACGGTTGGCTTTGTTGCGCTTTAGCGGGGGGGATGCCAGTGTGGTGGAGGCGACGGCGGCAGCGGTGGCCGAGCGGCTGCAACCGCCAGCGGATCAGCCTGCTCCCTACACCGTGCTGGGGCCTGCCCCTGCGGCGATTACCCGTGTGGCACGTACCTACCGCTGGCAGGTGTTGCTGAAGGCGGCTCTGGATCCCGATCGCCCCGCCAGTGCCGATTACCCCTGGCCGGACTTGACGGTGCTGCGCGATCGCTGCCCCCCCACTGTCAGCTTGACCATCGACATTGATCCGCTGCATCTGGGTTAGGCAGGTAGCCCGGTGGCAACCGACTGATGGGGATTTAGGGGGATGGCTTAACCGGGACGGATTTGCTCTTAAAGTACGCCTCAATCACCTTCAAGGTCATTGGGCCGGTAAAGCTGCCGCCGCCACCGCCGGAATTTTCCCCAAAGGCGACGACGATGATTTCCGGCTTGTCGGCAGGGGCATAGGCTCCAAACCAGGTGTGCGATCGCCGGGGAGGATCCTCAGCGGTGCCAGATTTACCCGCGATCGGCGGTAGATGGGGCACATTGAGCACCTGCCCCGTCCCGCCGGTGACCACCTGCCGTAACCCCTGCCGCAGCACCTGCACCGTGTCAGGCCGCAAATTCAGCGACTCCCGCCAATTCCGCGCCTCCTCATTATCTTTCAGCAAATGCGGCTTAACCAAATAGCCCCCATTGGCGGGCACCGCAAACATCACCGCTGTTTGCAGGGGACTCACCTGAAGAAACCCTTGGCCAATCGACGTATTTACCGTATCGCCCGCAAACCAGCCCTCGCCAATTTCCTTCCGTTTCCAGGCATCATCCGGTACTAACCCCTTCGCCTCTTCCACCGCCAACTCAATCCCAGTCTTGCGGCCAAAACCATACCGCCGCGTCCAGTCCAGCAGCGGCTTTTCCCCCATCCGCACCGCCACCTGGTAATAGAACGTGTCACTGCTCCAAGCCAAGGCTCCGGCAAACCCCAGCGGCCCAAATCCGGCGCGGTTCCAATCCCAAAACTGAATGCCCCCCACCGTCAGGTAGGGAAATGTGCTCAACACCGTATTCGCCGGAAACGCTCCCGACTCGATCGCCGCCGTTGTCGTAATAATTTTGAACGTGCTGGCCGGGGGAAACGCCTGCAACGCCCGATTGACAAACGGGTGATCGGCACTTTGCAACTTGCGCCAATCGGCCTCCGTAATCCGGGTGGAAAACAGGTTAGGGTCAAAGGCTGGACGGCTGACCATCGCCAACACGCCGCCATTGTTGGGATCGATGGCGACGATCGCCCCCTTCGTATTCCCCAGAGCCTTTTCCGCCGCTTTCTGTACATCCAGATCCAGCGTCAGTTGCACATCCCGACCGGGGCGCGTCGGCTTTTCACCCAAAATCCGCAGCACCTGACCCCAGCCATCCACCTCCACTTGCTGACCGCCCCATTCGCCCCGTAATTGGCGTTCAAAGGCATACTCCACCCCCATCTGGCCGATCACATCCCCCAACCGATAGCCCTCCGGCTTCAGTTTCTCCAACTCCTCATCGGTGAGTTCTCCGGTGTAACCCAGCACATGCGCCGCCAAATCACCATTGGGGTAATAGCGCACCGCCTCCGCATCCACCTCCACCCCTTCCAATTCTTCGCTGTATTCTTGCAGGGCGGTAATTTGGGCTGGGCTGATGCCCCTAGCAATCCGGACGAGGGAGGGGGAATTGTACCCTGCCTGTTCCAACCGTCGCTGAATTCGGGATTCGGGAACTTTGAGAATTTGCGCCAATCGAGCCAGGGTGGCGGGCCATTCCGACTTTTTCCGCGCCAACGGCCATAGGAACACCGCATGGGACAACCGACTCCCCGCCAAAATCCGCCCCTTGCGATCCAACACCTTGCCCCGTTCCGGCTGCTTGGGGATCAGGCGAATCCGGTTATTTTCCGCTAGTTTGTGGTTGCGCTCCCCCTCCAGCAGTTGCAGATAGGCCAACCGACTGCCCAAGCCACCAAACAGCAGCAGCGTGATGCCCAACATCAGCACCAAGGCTTGGAACCCTCGGCCAACGGTACGCGGGGCGGGTTGTTGAATCCCAGACGGAGATAGACGCATAGCAACGGAGACGGCCAACGGCCAAGGGTGAAACTGGAGGAGTAGCGGCTGAGGTGGGTTAACGCATCCGGCGAATTAACCTAATAGGAATTAACCTATAGGTTAAAAATTCTAACAATCAATTGCATAATTCTCAGCCCTATCCCTCCAGCCGGAGAAAAGTTCTGGCTAGGGGAGGACAGGTGGAAATCACTGAGATCAACACTCTAACTAAATGCGCCATTAAATGCGCCATAAATGCGCCAAACCGACTGAGGCGCAGCAACTCATGGCAAGATGGTCATGGGGTTTGCATCGGAGAAAAATCGGCTGAAAGGAAGAGTTCAGTGATAATTTTTCAGTGATAATTTAATTTTGGTGAATGACGAGTAGACAACGGACGCTATCGGGGCTTTGCACGGTCAAAACCGCAAGGATGACCCATAGGGCTACGGAGCCAGGATGCG
>CAZJZR010000574.1:0-3357 GCA_964550475.1 uncultured bacterium | reverse complement strand
CGTCATCAGCCCCTCCCAGACCAGCAACCCCAAGCCAAGCCTCGATTGGGTGATTGCCGAAGTCAGCAGTTTCCAAATTGAGTCCGCCCCGACCCTGGCTCCCCAAATCGGCATCTGGACAACCTTCACCCCCGATCACCTCGATCGCCACGCCACCCTAGACAACTACGCCGCGATCAAATCCCATCTGCTCAAACAATCCCACTATCAAATTCTCAACGGCGATGATCCCTGGCTACGGCAACAGGGGATCGCACAGTGGCCGGATGCTTGCTGGACTAGCACCACAGGTCGGGATAATTTACTCGGCGATCGCGATCGGGGCTTTTACATTGAGCAGGGCTGGGTGATGACCCGTGGGGAACGTATCCTCCCTGCCAACTCGCTGCGGATGCAAGGTGCCCATAACCAGCAGAACTTATTAATGGCAGTGGCGGCGGCTCACCTAGCGGGAATCAGTTGGGAAGCCATTGGTAGGGCGATCGCGGAATTCCCCGGTGTGCCCCATCGCCTCGAACACATCTGCACCTGGCAGGGCATCGACTTCATCAACGACAGCAAAGCCACCAACTACGATGCCGCTGAAGTTGGCCTCTCCTCCGTCGCCGCACCGGCGATTTTAATTGCAGGCGGCAAAGCCAAAGCCGGAGACGACCGCGCCTGGTTAGAGCAGATCCACGCCAAAGCGGCCACCGTCCTCTTGATTGGTGCAGCGGCTCCCGCCTTTGCCGAACGGTTGCAAGCCACCAACTACCAGGCTTACGAAATTGTTGAAACCATGGAAGTCGCCGTGCAACGAGCAGCGGAACTGGCTCCCCAACAGGGCGCGAACGTGGTGCTGCTCTCCCCCGCCTGCGCCAGCTTCGACCAATACGCCAACTTTGAACAACGCGGCGATCATTTTCGGAAATTGTGCCAAATGTTACCAAAAACTGATTGATTAAAAAAAACAATCAGTTTTTTGCTGATTCTTGAAATATCTCATCTCCGGTTCCGGTTCGCAAATTTGTTGGTAAGTATTTGCGGTGTTTAAATTGGATCGATCAGCAAATAGTATCCAAAACTACAATTTGCCGCCTGATCGACAATTTTTCATCTAGGTTTGCTCATCAATCAATAAGTAAATATTATTCATGAATCACCCATCCTCCACAGGTCTTTGGCAGAATTGATAAAATTTTGATTAGCCTGTTTAAGCGTTTAGTGAAGTTGTCTATCGTTCAGACAAATCTGGGCAAAATTATTACTATGACGATTGGGCAACTGGCACAAATCTGCGCTAACTTACATCAAGAGCCGTTTTATTCCAGGCAAATTATCTGGGTTACGATGGTTCGCTATTGAGTCAGCTTTACCAAGTCCTCCGTAGCCATCTGCATAGAGTCACCGATTCATTCGCTGTGTATTCCTATCCACTTCCGACTGGGGAAGGATTTATTGGCAACAACTGCCCCTTCTATGTCAGAGGAGATTATCCAAGGAATCGTGCATAGTGCGATTTACACGGTCACCCTGAAACGTTGACTCAAACACATCATTTTCGATCGGACTAAAATTTTGATTGGATTAAATTCATCTCAATTCGATTATTTTTAGTCCCTTAATGATTGTCGCCAAATCAATTAACCAACTGGACTACCAAACGAATTTCTAATTGATTGCCACAAAATTGCCACAATCTTAAGCTATCTTTGCTAGGCGATGTTTTTTATTCAAGCTAGAATGGCTCATTTTTTGCCCATTGTCAGTTTTCAGCAACCGACTCTAGCTTGTCCACCATGAATTACTTCCACGTTGGGCTAATCGTTGAGTGGACATTTTCCAGTCAGTCTAGCCATCTGCATTACAGTAATTCATGTCCGCGTTAGGAACGCTCTAGCAATCCTGGCGGAGTCTCAAACAGGATTAGTTGTTCAATCTACTTGTTAAAAGTTAGTCGTACAACTATTCAAACCGGCGATTTTAATCGTCTAACTGTTTGAAATTGATTTAAAATGTCAATTGACTGGCGAATTATTTGGCATCATTTATCGATGCGGACTTATCTAGGTGTAGATGCGAGTTTATCGGTGCCCCCTCTTTTGTGCAAAATTGTGCAAAGTAAAGTATTGTGCAAAATGATGATAATTCCCATGTTTTCAGCTTTTTAGTTGAGTCGCTAATCGACCTGTCTTTGAGCTAAAGTCATGCAGGTGGTTAGCCTTCAGTCATCGACCCTCTAATTGATGGGAATGGGCTGAACAAAAAAACTAAATGTATGCATGGATAAGGGACTAACCAAGGAAAGCGGTCAAGCCGAATTGCAGTAAAGGTTCTTGTTAGTTACGTTCCCGCTGGTGATCCATGCAGATTAAAGTGAGCCAATTTGACAGGTTTGTTCATGTTTAGGGACTGATTGCCTTGCAATTATTTTTGGCATTGTTTTTTTGGCATTGCTATAGTTATTCAGGCAGTTGATTGATGGTTTCTAAACAGAGAAAGACTCAAATGAGTCAAATTTGAGTGATGAGGGAAGCCTAAATTAAAGGGCTATATTAAAGAGATCTGTAACCATAAAATATATGCGATGTGATCAGGGTAACCCCTTGAACGTAGTCCCAAGCAAAGCCTATGAGCTAGGTGATTGCTGTCAACTATACGCATCCTGCTGATCAGTTGAGCAATTGAACTGCAACTGTGATTTTAATGGTTTCATCTCCTATAGTTGGCTTCCCCTGGTTAGTTTCCCCAGATTGTTGGTGCCCATGGTCAACTATTCATCAACTCAATTCACAACTGAATGTCAGGCGATCGCGCAGGTTGTGAGGGGGTTTACCGCCCACATGACCAGCCTTGAATCAAGAGAACTATTATTGTTACCCTCTTAGATTTTGATCGACTGAATAATTAGTTGACTTATTATTTGATTTCGTTGCATTAAAGGAGAATGAGGAACGCGGCATGACCCAGGCTAATGAGTTACTCGAAACGTTTGAGCAGAGTGAACTGGATAGCTCTGATCCTGATCTAGATACAGCTGATTTGGAGGGATTTGATGCAGACCCGGATGTTGTCATAGGCTTGTTGCCTGACGATGACGATTCTGATGAAGAATTTGCAGATGCTCAAGATGACGAGGAAACCCCTGGCAAAGCTGGGAAAGCTCGTGCCAATCGTCGTAAGTCTCAGGCGAAGAAGAAACACTACACGGAAGACTCGATTCGCCTGTATCTCCAGGAAATTGGGCGGATTCGCCTGCTGAGAGCCGATGAAGAAATTGAGTTGGCGCGGAAAATTGCTGACTTGCTGGAGTTGGAGCGGATTCGCGAAAAGCTGATGAAACAGCTTTCCCGTGAACCCCATCATCACGAATGGGCA
>CAZJZR010000573.1:0-3361 GCA_964550475.1 uncultured bacterium | reverse complement strand
CAATCCGTTGTCCCGGCTGTAATTTTAGATTGAAGTCCTGTAGCAGCGGTTCTTCGACGGGGTTGTGGCCAAAATAGATCTGCCGCAGTTCCACCGCCCCACTCAATCGAGGGGTGGCATACTGGAGCAACATCAGCGGCGTACCGTGATCTTGAGCGGGAATCACAGCCGAATCGGTGGGGTTGGCCAATACGTCATCCAACCGTTCCAGTTCGCTTTCCAGTTCTTGCAGGACGCTGCCCAAACCCACTAGGCGGTTGACGGGTTCCAAAAAACTGACCATCAGGCTCTGAAAGGCGATCAACATCCCAATGGTTAGGTTGCCGCGCATGACTTGGAAGCCGCCCAAGGTGAGCAGGAGGAGGGAGGCGATCGCGGACAAGAACGTTGGCAACACGCCCAAGGTCTGGGTTTGCAGTCCCAGGTTTTGCTGGGCGTTGAGGGCTTTGGTGTAGTAGCCTGCCCAACGGGCAAAGAAATCCGATTCCAGGGCGGAGGCTTTCAGGGTTTCGATGCTTTGCAGGCCGGAGATGGCCACGCCGCCAACCTTGCCGTATTCCAAAATTAATTGGCGGTTGGCATCCGTGCGTAATCGCGCCAATTGTTGCAGAGCCAGTAGGTTTAAGCCTGCAAACAGAATGGCGATTAGGGTGAGGGTGCGATCGTACCAGGCCATGACGATCGCGTAGAACATCACCATCACCACATCAATGGCAGTGGTGGCCAATCGTCCCGATAGCACAGTGGCAATTTTGTCGTTTAAGGCGATGCGGTTAACGATCTCCCCGGCATATCGCTGGGTGTAAAAGTTGATCGGCAGTTGCAGGAGGTGCCAGAGGAATTGGCTGGTCAGGGTGACGGAGAGTTTGATTTGCAGTCGGCGAAGAAAATATAGTCGCATCGCCGTCAGGAGGCCGCGCAACACTGCCGTAATCAGCAAGCCCAACAGCAGAGGGCGGAACCACTCCTGTCGTCCTTGAATCAGAATGTCGTCAATAAATACCTGGGTAAAGGTGGGAATGGCCAATCCCGGTAAGACCAACAGGAATCCCGCCAAGATGCAGTAGGCGATCGCCCCCATGGAACCTTGGAGACGGGTGACCAAGGCGTTGACCATGCTGGGTTTCTGGCCACCGCGCCGAAAGTCCGGCCCCGGCTCCAATACCAGAGTCACGCCCGTATAGGCTTCATCAAATTCCTGAAACGAAATGCTGCGAGGGCCAGTGCCGGGATCGTTGAGGTACACCCGGTCTTTGCCAAACCCCTCCACCACCAAAAAGTGGTTAAAGTTCCAAAACACAATGTACGGCGGACGCAGTTGCTTCAACGCCGTCAGGTCTTTCTTAAACCCCTTCGCCTTCAGGCCATAGTTTCGTGCCGCCTTGAGGATGCTGGAGGCTTTACTGCCATCCCGCGATACGCCACACTCCCGCCGCAACTCCGCCAACGGCACAATCCGGCCATAGTAACCGAGGATGATCCCCAACGCCGCCGCCCCACATTCCACCGCCTCCATCTGCAACACCGTCGGTGTCATCACCCGCGCCGTTGGCGGCAGTATCCGCTCCCACCACTGCTGGAGGGCGATCGCGGGTTTGTCGAGTAGAGGATGGCGGAGCAATAGAGTGGATAGTGAATGGTGGATGGTGGATGGAGAAAAAGGAAAGTGTGAAGGGGGAAGGGTAAAGGGTAAAAGAGTGAATGGTGGATAGTGGATGGTGGATGGTGGATGGTTATGAGTTATGGGTGTTTGGGTGTATCTCCTTCCCACTTCACCCTTCACCCTTCCGCCTTCCCTCTTTCCCATCCACTATCCACCATCCACCATCCACTTATTTCAATTCAACCCCGTCACCGATCGCAAAATCGGCAACAGGAAGGTAATCGGGGCGCGTTGTTCTAGGGTGACGCGGACGGTGGTGGGGGTGCCAGGGGTGAGGGGGAGGGTGGGGCCGGTGGAGGAAGACCAGCCGTATCCGGTGGGGGTGCTGGGGTCGGGTTTGAGGGTGGCTTGGACTTCGATTTGGCCGCCGGCGATCGCCAATCCCTTGGCGAGTTCCGCATTGCCGATGGTGCGGGTGATGTTGTCTTCGCTGACGGGGAAGGCGGAAATTTGGCTGACTTGACTGAGAATACCGCCAAATTCTTCCCGTTTTACGGTGTCGGGGGTGATTTGCAGGGTCATGCCGGGACGGATTTGTTTGCCGTCTTTGATTGGGAAGTAGGCGATGCTGATCAGTTGTTGGTTGGGGATGGCGGTTTCGATGCTGCCCAGGCGCAGTCCGGGGCTGAGCACCTGACCGGGGGCGACGGTTAGTTCCAAAATTTGGCCATCGTATGGGCTGCGGATTTCGCTGTTATTTTGCAAGGTCAGCGATAGTTGGCTGATTTGCCGTTCCACCTCCTGGATTTGGTTGCGGCGATTGCTGCTGGCTTCGGCGGTTTGCTGCGCCAAGGTTTTGGCCTGACTGTCCAGTTGCACCAGTTGGGCGCGGTATTCGGAGATTTGGGCGAGGGCATCGCGGTAGGTGCGATCGCTAGCCAGTTCCCGTAACCGCAATTCCTCCAGTTGGGACTGTAACTCCACAATTTGGCTGCGATTATCCCGGTAGGCGGTTTCGGCTTCGAGCACCGAATCGGCGGCGATCGCCCCTTGGGATTGCAACTGTTTACGATTTTCCAACCGCGTCAACAGAATCGGGTCAAGATCGCGTTTATCTTGCAATTGTTGGCTGAGGCTGCGGCGTTGCTGGCGGGTGGCCGTAAGGTCGCGATCGCGGGTCAGCGTTGCCAATGCCTCTGCCGTTGACAGCCGTTGTCGCACCGTTTGTCGCTGTTGCCGAATCGCCACCAACTGCGCCTCCACCTGTTGATTGGTCAACCCTGCCAATTGGGTATTCTGCCGCTCTAACTCCGCCCGTTTCGCCTGCTGCAACCGCAACTGTTCCTGCAAGTCAGATTGGGAAATCCGCCCCAACACCTGCCCCTGCCGTACCGTATCCCCCACCTTCACCCGCAATTCCGCCAATCGCCCTATACCCGTCGATTGCAAATCCACCACCCGTCGCGGAGCCACCAACACGCCCCGCCCATTCAACGTAATCGGAATGCGGCCAAAAATACTCCAGCCCAACCCAAACAAAATAAAGCCACCAATCACCCCCAACCCCAACCAATCCTGAGGCCGCACCACCAGCATCAACTGATCCAACCGCTCCGGAGACGCTAACCGCTCCAGCGATTCTTTGCGGAAGATGGTGGGCTTGGGATCGGGCATTGAGGAGAGAGTGGATGGTGGATGGTGGATAGTGGATGGGAAAGAGGGAAGTAGGAAGGGTGAAGGGTGAAGGAGTCGATGGCG
>CAZJZR010000572.1:0-3365 GCA_964550475.1 uncultured bacterium | reverse complement strand
TTCCCGAATTGGCGTTGGCGAATCCAGATTGGTTTGGCATCTGTGTCGTTACCAAGGATGGCCAGTTATTTGAAGTGGGGAATTGTGACCAATTGTTTACGATTCAATCCATTTCTAAAGCCTTTGTCTTCGGCTTGGCCTTAGAGGATCATGGCCGGGAATATGTCAACAGCAAGGTGAGTGTTGAACCTACGGGGGAAGCGTTTAATTCCATCGTGTTGGATGAAGCCACCAATCGTCCCTATAACCCCATGGTGAATGCAGGGGCGATCGCCACGGCTGACCTGATTAAGGGTAACAATGGCACCGAACGGCTGAAACGGGTGTTGGAAATGTTCAAACGATACACAGGTCGTGAGCATGACCTTAACGTGCCTGTGTTTTTATCAGAGAAGGCCACAGGTTACCGCAACCGAGCCATGGCTTATTTGATGTTGAACTTTCGCATGGTCAGCGAGAAGATTGACGAAACCCTAGATTTGTATTTTCAGCAATGCTCGATTTTGGTCAATGCCAAAGATTTGGCCATGCTGGCGGCGACCTTGGCCAATGGCGGGGTGAATCCAGTGACGGGTGATCGGGCGATCGCCGAAGAATACGTCCAAGATGTGATTAGTGTCATGCTTACCTGTGGCATGTATGATGCCTCTGGGGAATGGTGCTATCGTGTGGGGATGCCTGCTAAAAGTGGAGTTGGCGGTGGGATTACCGCCGTGGTTCCCGGTAAATTGGGGATTGGCACCTTCTCGCCATTGTTGGATGCCAAGGGCAACAGTGCTCGCGGCATCAAGGTGTGTGAAGCTCTGTCAAAGGATTTTGGGTTGCATTTGTTTAACGTGGCCAAGGCAAAACATAATTTAGACGACTGGATGGCTGGCGGTTCGCCAATGGATCACTGGTAACTGGTCATGGGTAACTGGCTAGGGGGAATTGACCATGGGCAACGGTGGGTCAAGTCTCCAAAATGGCACACGATGGTTGCTGCCATGACATTGCCAGTGTGGCAACGAAACGGCACAGCCAGCCGTGGCGAAGGGAACACTCAATCCGGTTGATAGCTGAACTTAGCGTGAAATGATGATGGAATCTAAGCCCCGATTAACCGATCAACCCTTGGTTATCGAACGCCCGGAGGGCGATCGCGACCCCGCAGTGCTGAGTGACGCATCCTTAACCGCAGAAATCATCCGACTGCGGCAGGAGTTGGCGGAAGTCCGCCATCACAACAACACCCTCACCGCATTACTCAACGACACGACAGCCGAGTTAAATGCGGTGAAAACCCAACTGAAGACCCAACTGAAAACCTCCGCGATCGCATCCATGCCCCTGGAGCAATTGCAAGGGCTAATTGAAGCCATGCCCGTGGCGGTCATGATTACCCGCATGGCTGACAGTGCCATTCTCTATGCCAATCAAACGGTCAGCCTCATTTCAGGCATGAGCCAAGAGGAATTACTCACCCATAAAAGTCTCGATTTTTATTACGATCCGGCTGATCAACAGGTGTTGTTCAATCGTCTAGAACAGGATGAAGCGGTACAAGACTATGAACTGCGCTATCGCAAATCCGATGGCACTCTTGGCTGGTTAACCGTTTCCATGCGAAAGCTGATCTTTGACAATCAGCTAGCGATTTTAAGCACGTTTTATGACATTACCGAACGCAAACAAACCGCCGGGGATTTGGCAGAAAAAGACGCATTCTTGCAATTGGTTTTGGATAATATTCCCCAACTGATTTTTTGGAAAGATTGTGACTCCAGATTCCTCGGTTGTAATCAACGGTGGGCTGACATCACAGGACTGGGCAATTCACAGTCCATCATCGGCAAAACTGATTATGACCTCTACGCCCAGGACGCTGACAATCCAGTTCTAGCCAAGGAAATTGCCTACTACATTGCTCAGGATCAGCGGATTATTGCCACGGGACAACCCGAACTAAATCTGTTGGAACACAAGACCAAATCGGATGGGCGAGAGTTCTGGTTCAGTACCAATAAACTGCCGATTCACAATGCAATGGGTCAAGTTGTGGGCATTTTAGGCACCATTGAAGATGTCACAGAACGCAAACGTGCCGAGTGGGAAGTCCAGCACGCGCGAGATCAATTGCAAACCATTCTGGATGCTGTGCCGGGTCCCATTTCTTGGATTGGTGCGGATGGCCGCTACCTCGGCGTGAACGAAAACCTCGCCAGCAAATATGACCTGCCACCGGAAGCCTTTATTGGCCAGCCGATGGGCTTTTTAGAAGGTGGTTCGGCATTTTCGGAGTTCATGACCCAATTTTTGGCACAGCCAGAGTCTGCCGCCACACAGGTGGTAGAAATGACGGTGCGCGGCACGAAAAAGTATTACCTGATTGCCGCCCAAAAGTGTCAGCAAGGCCATGCGGCGGTTTCCATCGGCATTGACATGACCGATCGCAAGCAGACAGAAGAGGCTCTGCGACTAGCTGAAGAAAATTACCGCAGTATTTTTGAAAACGCCCTAGATGGCATCTTCCAATCCTCTCCAGACGGGCATTACCTCAACGTCAACGCGGCTCTGGCCAAGATTTATGGCTACGGCTCCCCAGCCGAAATGATGGCCAGTATCACCAACATCGGCCAGCAGATTTATGTGGATGCCGAGAAACGGACTGAGTTTATCGATCGACTCGTAGAGCAGGGCATGGTCAAGGATTTTGAGTATCGTTGCTACTGCAAAGACCAGCGGATTATTTGGGTACAGGTGGATGCCCGTGCGGTGAAGGACAACATGGGAACTGTTCTGTACTACGAGGGGTTTGTGCAAGATATTACGAAACGCAAACAGCGTGAAGATGAATTGCGCCGACAATTGGAAGCTTTAAAGATTGAAATTGATCACAAGAAACGGCAGAAAGAAGTGGCAATGGTGACCGAAAGCAGTTATTTCCAGGAGATTCAACACGCGATCGCTGAAATCGACCTCGATGAATTCTGGAGTTAATCAACAAACAGCCATTGGCTTGCCCCGTTAGTCCAAGGATTTGAGTTGATAATCCTCAAATGTGACCACATAACCCTCTCCGTCCGGTGAAGCACACATCAACCCCACTTGCAGCGGTTCCGTGCTGGGCAGGTAGGTGACGCGGAAGGGTTTATAACCGGATGATGGCTTCCAGTAAAAAATTTTAATCGTGTCCTGGCGACGTTCCACTCGCAGTTGTAAATATTCAGGCGGTTCGGGCAGGGGAGTCAGTGACCAATCAGAATAGGTGTGGGTGACCACCGCACTGAGGTTTTGGACTCCATCGACGTACTCAATCCCGGTTTTGATCCAACCCACATTCCGCACTTAACTGTCACAAGGAAGATTTAACTGGATAATTTAGT
>CAZJZR010000571.1:0-3368 GCA_964550475.1 uncultured bacterium | reverse complement strand
AGTTCTTGTAGATGCGGTTTTAACCGCCCCTCCCCCAAACGTGAAATACGCCCCCGTTAATGCGGCTCGGTTATAGCACTTTTCATATCAGCGTCAGATCTCCATTTGATCTGAGGTTGAGTAGCGTGGACTCTGCCCACACCACCGCAAGCCGCTATAACCCAGGGAGGTTATACCAACCAACTCGTCAGGGATTGATGGTATTTCTGTAATTGTTTTGAGTTTGTGCAGAAAATCCACCCTGATTAGTGGTCAATAGTTACCCTGAATACGGTATCTTTTAATTCACTAAATTAATTCATTGTTAAGAGTGCAAACCGAATTGGAGTCCGACCTTAGACTCACATTCAACTTTGTTGCACTGGTGCAACCTCACAGCTAGTTTTTAGGCTATTCCGTTGGAATTTCCCCTAACAACAAAAGTTGCCAGAGCACTAGATTGTCAATTGCCCACCCTATATTTAGCCTTCAGGAGGTGATTTCTTTATGCAACCCACAACCATGTCCCGCCTGATCAATTTCTTGCAAGATGAATTGTCTGTCTCGTCCTCGTCCATTGATGTGGCTTTACGGCAATGTGAGGAAGATCAAGGTCAGTTGCCAATTATCCTGTGGCGGTACGGTCTTGTGACTTTAGAACAGTTGGATCGAATTTTTGACTGGATGGAAACAGCCTAGTCTAGTTCTAATTGTTGGCTTTGCCTTAGTTAAGATTTACCTGTTAAATTTTACCTGTTAAATGAGATTTACAAAATCTACAGCCAATCCCCGATTCAAATTGCGATCGGAGATGGTTAACGGAAGATACAGTTAACAGATGTTTTCAAAACGATTCATGACATTTGACGATGAGATAGTTCCGAAGTAGTTAGCTCCTTTGGAGTGTTGCTCATGTCTACTCATATGTATAAGGGCGAGTCTAACCATAGGCTCGCCCTTCGCTTTAGATGTGGATTTTTGAGTGCTTGCTTTAGTTTTTTTATGCAAAAAACGTCAAAAAACTTATTCTGCCAATGTGCATTTTCTTACATTGCGTTGCATCATTGAAGCGGTCAATGAACCTAGCATTATCATGAAGGTATCCAGGGTATTTGGAGCGACCATCGCTTCGTTTCTGCGAATCTGTTCCGCGTGAAGCGAGTAGCCCTATCTGGAGGCTAAGTATGAATAAAGTCGTTGTTACTGTGGTGGATAGTGCAAAGGCACGGTTTCTGATTCTAGAGTCAGCCCAATTTCCTGAAGAAGCAATGGGGTCACGACTGGTTGAATTAGACGGTTTATCCAATCCCCTCAATCAAGCTCAAGGTCAGGAATTGTGGTCGAGTACCAAGACTGGCCGCAACCTGGGAGGTGGTAGCCAAACTCGCAGTCAAGCCCATAGCTATGATGATCACCGAGACAGTCATCGGGCTGAATATCAACGGCGATTTACCCAGGCGATCGCAACTCACTTGGTCAACTTAGTTCAACATTATCAATCGCAACAAGTGATTTTGATTGCCGAATCGCAACTGATGAACTGGCTGGGTGAGGCGATCGCGACCTCTGGACTCGCCCAACTGAACATTACACCAGTGACCAAACAGCTTTCTCACCTCACACCATTTGAATTGCAAAAGTATTTGGCTCATGAGGGTTTGCTGCCAGAATCTGTAAGGCTTTGAAGGAATGCAGTGACTGAATGATCACACCAACTGCACACCAACCGCAGCGCAGCTAGAACAACCAGGTTGCGGTAGGGTGGTATTTGCAGGTAAGGGCGCGAGGCACCCTATACCGACTCTTTCATTCCCCATTCCTCCTCAGCAAACCTATGACCCTCGACTTTTGGGCGCGGACAAGCGGCACTTGGATCAATGTGTTGACGGTGGGGAGTGGTACTGCGATTGGCCTATTGCTGAAACAACACCTGCCGCCACGGATGCAACGGGTGCTGACGCAAACCGTGGGACTGTTTGTGTTGTTCATTGGGATCCAAATGTCCCAAAGTTTGACCCAGGTGCGGGTGGGGCAAGCCAATGGGGTGATCCTGGGTTTGGTGGCAATGGTGCTGGGAGGATTGCTGGGGGAATGGGCACAACTGGAAGTCCAGTTGCAGCGGTTAGGGGACTGGCTAAAGCAGCGATTTCAAGGGCAAGGGCGATTTACGGAAGGGTTTGTGGTGGCCAGTGTACTGTTCTGCGTCGGGCCAATGACCTTAATCGGCAGCTTGAATAACGGCTTGAGCGGCGATGATACCTTACTCACACTGAAGGCGACGATGGATGGGATTACCGCGATCGCCCTCACCACCAGTTTCGGCATTGGCGTAGGTTTTTCCACCTTGGTGATTTTGATCTACCAAGGTGCCCTTTCCCTAGCCGCAGCCTTGCTAAGCCAAGTGTTACCCAACCCCGGCCAAGATCCGGGGATTTTGCTGATCACCGGAGTCGGCGGGTTAATGATTGTCGGCACCGGATTTAATTTGCTAGAAATGGCGCAAATGCCTGTGGCCTCGTTTTTACCAGCATTGGCGATCGCGTGGCTGCTTGTGCAACTAGCCACTGGGTTCACCTAAGCGGCTGTTTGAAACGGGCGCATCTTGCAATTAGGGACGTAGCGATTAAACAGGAGACTTCATGGGTTTTGGGCTACCTCAACACCCCCATCATCTTCGCAATCCCTTCGATGAAGACCTTGTATACCTGATGGGTGGCGAGGCCGATCGCTTAGATGTTGGCGTTTTCCCTCGGCTTGGTAAACGAGTCATTCGGGATAGTGAGTCAGCCTACATCTTGGATGAGTCAGCACTGCAACTTTTTTGGAGCAGCAAGCAATCTACCGAGGAGTAATGTTGCTACTGCACAACATTGGCAGATCAATCATGTCCCTAGCCACAAAACGGTAAGGGCAAACTCTGTGCGCCCTTACCGTGTGATGGGGAATTTTATTTTGACGCTCGTCCCTAACTGGCACTGTCGGTGTCAGTGGCATTGCAAGCGGCTGTATCGCGATTGGCGCGATCCGGTTCTACTCCACTGCAACCTTAAAGGAATAGGGATAACCCCGGAAATTGGAATCCAGTTCTAGAGTGTATTCCCCAGTGGCGGGTAACTTGCCAGACCATTGGGTGCGGCTGTCCCGATTGGGATCATCAATGAGGGAACGGTTGCCGGGAGCGTAGAGCACAGGGAACGAACCATTGCTAAGGGTAATGGTCATGGTTTGTCCGGCTTGGGCTTTGATCAGGTATTGATGCACTCCCGTCCCGACAAATTTGCCGTTAATGGTGGTGGCGGTGGTGTTGGGGGCAAAGTTTACCCGGACTGTCTTTTGGTTACAGTCAAATTCAGCCCGATCTTTAACAATCCAGCCATTGATGGGATTGT
>CAZJZR010000570.1:0-3368 GCA_964550475.1 uncultured bacterium | reverse complement strand
AAATATCAAAAACAAAGGAAATGCCGTTAATGCTGTTTAAATGCACAACAGCTTATCCAATTCAATCTCAAATATCCAATCAATCTAATAGGAATTGCGTTTTGAAACTCTTTCAAAGCCTAGAGCCGGATTTACGGCGCACTCTATTGGTATTAGCGGCTTCTGGGTTACTGTTTTGGGCCAGTTTGGCTTCCCTGTTACCAACCCTACCGCTCTATATCCAAAGTTTAGGCAGCACCCACCAGCAAGTCGGGATTATCATGGGTGCTTTTGCCATTGGCTTATTGTTATTTCGCGCTCCCCTGGGTCGATTAGCCGACTACCGCAGTCGCAAGGTGGTGGTGGTGATTGGATTGGCAACGGTGGCGATCGCCCCTATCGGGTACCTCTACTTTTCGACCATCCCACTCCTGTTGGCCACACGGATATTCCACGGCATTAGCATTGCCGCGTTCACCACCGCTTACATGGCTCTGGTGGTGGACATTGCTCCAGAACAGCACCGGGGCGAATTGATTGGCTACATGAGTTTGGTGAATCCGATTGGGGTGGCCGTGGGGCCTGCCATGGGTGGGTTGTTGTTAGAAACAATGGGCTACCAAGCATTATTTCTCATGTCCACGCTACTGGGGGCAGTGGGCTGCTGGTGTGCATGGCAAGTGCAAGAACCACCCCGCCCCTCTGGAACGAAGGGTGCAGTCCGCGATCGCCGCAGCCAATGGCAGCAAATCCAACAGCTCATGGCCAATCATGCCCTGCGTATTCCCACCCTCGTCCTGTTGTTGGTGGGTATTGCCTTTGGATCCATGAGTGCGTTCCTGCCCTTGTTTATGCAGGCGATCGCAGTGCAGTTAAACCCTGGATTTTTCTATACCGCTGCCGCTATCAGTAGTTTCTGGATTCGCATTTTGGTGGGTCGTGCCTCCGATTTGCATGGCCGAGGCATGTTCATCACGCTGAGTTTAGTGTTTTACACCACGTCCATGGTGTTGTTGGCAGGGCATCCCACCCACAATCCCCAACCGTGGCTGTTTTTGTTAGCAGGAGCGATTGAAGGGGCAGGCAGCGGCATCCTTATCCCCACCACTGTGGCGTTAGTGGCCGATCGCTCCGACCCCAGCCAACGGGGGCAGGTGTTTGGTGTCTGCATTGGTGGGTTCGATCTGGGTATGGCTTTGGGGGGACCACTGTTGGGCCTGGTGGCTCAAACCTTTGGCTATACCAAACTGTTCACCTGTGCTGCTGTTCTGACTGCTGCCGCGATCGCCCTATTTAGCACCCAGTCCAGTAAGACGCTCAGCTATTCGTTCAAATTTGCCACCGGACAAATCCACGACATCTACGGACTCAAATCGTAGGCAGTGAGACAGTATGCGCCTGTGCGCCTGCGATGCCTAACCGCCGCAAAATCGCAGGCGATCGCACCATTGGCCAGTCCGGTTTGGTTGGCGGGGTGGGAGAGCGGCTAAACCGTCTCCACCCCGCCAACCCTTATCCTGTATTGGTTTGGCTGAATTAGCCGTGCCGGATAAATCTGAAACCCACTCTAGACGGTGGCTGTCCCATTGGTTAAATCCTGGTTCTAATTAAATTTGTGTTGCCCAACGTAGGGGTGAAGCATTCCGGTAGTTAAGTTAGGGAATGACCGAAAAATCATGGCCGGAATGCTATGTGCAAAGCACAGGCAAGGCCAACGCCCGTACAAGGTTATCGGTTCAAACACAAAATCATTGAGGATCAGGTTAAATCCTCTGGATTGGCAGGCAAATATCAAGATTTATACAATTGCCAGCTAGATGTACGGATCACCCGGTTCAGTGCCTGCATTAAATAACAAGGACTGATGTCATTCGCATCCTGATCAGTTCGGGAATTGGGAGAGTTGCCATGGCCGTTTGGGTCAGAATGATTTACGAGCGTCAAACGTTGATTTTTGACCTAGCAGCGGTGGGGACATTCCATTGGTCACGCAACGACAAGTTGTTGTCCTTTTGGCTACCCGACCAATCGCTGGAAATTTTTCTCAACCCTGAAGAGCATCCGGACGAGTATTTGCAAGTCATCAGCTACATTAACGAATTGCCGATCAGCCCGTCCAATTACTGGGTTACGTTGACCTATGAGCGCAGTCGTTATGTGACCAATGTGACCCAAGTCAACACCTTCAAACTGTCCACCAATGGTCGCCTATCCTTTTATCTACCCGGAACCAGCAAGTTAGTGGTGATCACGCAGCAAACGGAACCGGATGACTACGCCAAAATTCAAGCCTATTTGTTAACCACCACCGGCTATGCCTTGCCAGAACCCTGGGGACGTGCCTACAGTGATCTCAATGCCGGGAATTCCGGGAAAGCCCGCAAAGACGGCCATAGTCCAGATGAATATGCCCCGGATCAACGTTCGGTGTCATAACCCAAACTCACCATACCGGGATGCAATTGTACGGTTTGCTGCACGTTGGGGACATGCACCCGCAACGCCCCATTAGCGGCAATGCCCAGAATTATCCCCGTCCCGCCACCTGTGGCTGTTGGTAACACGATAGGTTGCCCCCGATGCATTAACAGCGCATCGTAATCCGGCACGATCGCGGCTATGCCATGCCGTTGCCGCACCCGATCACCCACCGCAATGCCAGCCAAGGCGATCGCCGCCAATGCCTCCAAACTGGCAATGGCTCCATCGCACTGAACTGCTAACCACGGTTGCAACGCTATTCCCACCTCTGGCACTGGGTTTGCCCAATTGATCCCCACCCCGACTACCGCCCAAGCAATCTGTTTACCCTGTACCCGCGTCTCCGTCAAAATTCCGCCCAATTTTCGCCCCAGCAATACCAAGTCATTCGGCCATTTCAACTGCACAGGCACGCCAAACGCCCGCAGCACGGTCGCAATGCCCCAACCACTGGCTAGGGTCAGATGGGCACTGTGTTGGCTGGCAATCCTCGGAGCTAGGGCAACGGACAGATACAGCCCCCCCAGTGGTGATACCCAAGTTCTGCCCCACTGTCCCCGTCCTGCCTGTTGCTGACTGGCGATCGCGGCAGGCAACGGTGATAATACGGCATCCTTACCATCAGACTCTTGGGTATCAATGCAAAGCTGATCCAACCATTCCCAAACTTGGGTGTTGGTGGAATTCAACAATGGGTAATGTTGCACGGCAAAGTTACACCGATCCAGACAGTCAGGACTGAGCAACAGCGATGATAGAGCTGCAAGGCGATCGCACACTGTGTCTAATGCCTGATTCAGGCGATCGAGGGAAAAATCGGTGGTAGAACGGCTCATAACTGATGATTATGGACTGGCAATCGGGAATGGGTAATCGGGAATGGGTAATCGGGAATGGGTAATCGGTAA
>CAZJZR010000569.1:0-3369 GCA_964550475.1 uncultured bacterium | reverse complement strand
CGATTTCCGTCACCAGTGCCGAACAGATGCGCCATGCCGTCTTAGCCGAATTTGCCCAAGCCGACTGGACAATCATGACCGCAGCGGTAGCGGATGTGAAACCCGCCAACTACAGTCACGACAAATTGCCCAAAGCCCTGCTGCCCGATAGTTTGCCCCTTGCCCCTGTACCGGATATCCTGGCGGAACTGGGACGGTTGAAACAACCCCAGCAACGCTTGGTCGGGTTTGCCGCCCAAACGGGCGATATTGTCACCCCGGCTCTCCAAAAGCTGCAAACCAAACAGTTGGACGCGATCGCGGCGAACCCCGTAGATCAACCCCACAGCGGCTTCGGCACTGACACCAACCAGGCGGTATTGATCAACCGCCACGGCCAACAGCAAATCATCCCGCCTTGCTCCAAACTGCGGATGGCACACCAATTGTTGGATTTTGTTGCCCAGTGTTAACGTGGGGTTAGATTAACCTGCGGCTATCCCAGCACTGGATTGATAGCGCGATTGATTTTATTGACTTGAATTCCCATGCAATCAAAACGGCACAGCTTAAAACAGCACAGCTTCAATCGTCTGGATCAAACTCGTCTGCATCACAACCGTCGTTTGGCGATCGCCCTCCTCCTCCTCCCCGGATTAACCGGCTTGGTCGGCTGCACGACTCCGGTCACCTCCAGTGCGCCTAACCCAACTGCGACGGTGGCCACTACGGTCGATCACAGCAAAATGGATCATGGGCAGATGCACCATGGCAGCATGAGTGCGATGGAACACAGTGCCGCCATGGACTTGGGGCCTGCCGATGCCAATTATGATCTGCGGTTTATTGATGCGATGATTCCCCACCACCAAGGGGCGATCGCCATGGCCAATGCCGCCTTAAAGCACTCGAAACGCCCGGAAATCCAGACCCTAGCCAAGGCGATCATCGCTGCCCAAAACCGGGAAATTAACGAGATCATGCAACCGTGGCGCAAAGATTGGTATCCCGATGCCCCCGCTACGCCCATGGCCTACAATGCCGCTACCAAAACCATGCAACCCATGACCGCTGAACAAAAAGCAGGCATGATGATGGCGATGGATCTGGGGACTGCCGATGATCAATTTGACCTGCGGTTTCTCAATGCCATGATCCCGCACCATGAAGGGGCACTCGTGATGGCACAGGATGCACTGGCGAAGACGACGCGCCCCGAACTAAAACAACTGGCCAATGACATCATCACAGCCCAAAAAGCGGAAATTGCCCAGATGAAAGCATGGCGCAAAGCCTGGTATCCCTAACCGATACGGAACCGTAGGCGCATTTGCCCTACGGTTTCTAGGGCTTTCCGGTCAATTGTCGTGCCTGATCCAGGTCAGGCGAGGGGTAACAGGATTTCAAATTCCACACCAGGATTTTGTTCAGTCGTAATCAGGTCGGGGAGTTGGGGGGTGCGAACGACAAATTTGCCCCCATGCTTAGCCGTAATGATTTGGTAACTCACGGCCAAGCTGGTTTCCTTCATCGCTCGTCGTTCTACGGAAAAGGCTGTTTTGAGCCGCTGATAGGTTTCCGGTGGCAGACCAGGGCCGTTATTGGCAATGGAAACCAGCACCCAACGGCTTTCCCGATCGCCCTCCATCTGCGATCGCACTGCCGTGGTAATAACAATGGTGGGAGGGATGGGATGGGACACATCCAGCGGCATCCCCACCTCCAAACTGTCGCCCATCTGCAATCGCTGGCTGACCGCTTGGTTCAGCAGTGCGTCTGTGGCATTGCTGAGAATGTTCATAAACACCTGATTCAGTTGTCCGGCATAACAGGAGACTGGCGGCAACGCGCCATAGTGTTTCACCACTTGAATCTCTGTGCTCAAATGACTTTTCAGCAACAGAATGATGCTGTCTAACAACTCGTGCAAATTGACGGGCTTGGGATACACATCGTCAATATGACAAAAGTTTTGCAGACTGGAGGCTAATTTGGACAGGCGATCGGCTCCCGTCCGCACACTGTCAATGGTTTTGGGTAGATCTTGCTTAATGTAGTCCACTTCTAGGATGTCCAGCAGATGCACCAACTCATCCGGTGGGCTAGGCAAGTGCTGTTCATAGGCGGCAATCACATCCAATAAATCACGGCAATAGCTGGAAATATGGCTGAGGTTGCCCCAAATAAAACTAACCGGATCCAGGATTTCGTGGGCAACACCATCGACTAAGTTACCCAAATTGGCCATCTTGTCAGCCCGGATTAGTTGGGCTTGGGTGCGTTCATAGCGGACTTGGGTTTCCAGACCGCGAATTTGCCAGTAGGCAATGTGTAAGGTGTGGATGTCTAAAATGCAGTAATCGTCAGGACTAACCTGGACTAAGAGCGGTTCGCCCAGCAGATCGGGCGATCGCCGCAATGCCTGGGGAGCCGCTACCAGAATAGATGTGTCCGCTGTAAAACTCAGGACGGGACAGCGGGCATAACTGTATAACACATGCAACGGTTCGTTTAGAAATAAGTCCAGGCCGTGGGGACGAATCAAATATTCCAATAACCGCTGGCGAGACACCATACCCAAGAGGCGATCGCCCTGGGTGTGTCCGGGAGCGTTGCTCGAAGACTGTCCTTGTATCAACACCACACCGGGCAACAGGGGATGCTGAGCAAACACCTCTGCCAATTGCGTGCCCAAGCAATCCGCCTGCACGGTAAACCGATACAAAGGCAAGTCAGCCAAGGTGGAGTCAAGGGTTAAACCATATCGCGTCCCGTCCGATACGGTGGGCATGGGCAATGCGGTCAGTCCTGATGCCGTCTGACGTACTGCTGACCGCGTACCTGTCCGATGTCTCCCTTTGGCAGGAGTCCTTGCTGATTGCAAGTCCTGTTTTTTGTGCTTCCGTTTTGGCGTAATTTCGTTGGTTTCATTGCCGCTCATAACATCCCAACCATGGACTTCAGATGCATGATGTGATGCGTTGGCAGGCAAGCCATTTGACTGCGATCGATTCACCACTGATTCACTCAACGCCCTGCTAAACCCTAGATTTGCTCACACTAGGGTAGATGCTTTTTCCCGTTACAAAAACAATATCTTAGATTTTGCACTTGTGTTAGAAAGCGAACGTTGGGCTGAAATTGGTAATGGGCAATGGGTAATGGGTAATGGGTAATGGGTAATGGGCAAATCAACCAATGCCCAATCACCCCTTACCCTTTACCCCTTACCCATTACCAAATTACCGATGAATGATTTGCAGATAAATAATGTCCCCAAACCGCTATCTGTAAGAACACGGCAATGTGTCATCGGCTGTATAGTTAACCCCCTAACAGCGATAGATCTGCGTAGGGGCAGGTTTTGCCGTCAAATTAACAATCGTAGCG
>CAZJZR010000568.1:0-3373 GCA_964550475.1 uncultured bacterium | reverse complement strand
AGGCGGCGCAGGGGCATTCCTAAGATGGCATCGGTTTGGCGATCGCTCAACTCAAATCGCTCCTGTAGCCGCAATTTAGCCGTACCACCATCGGGCGAGTGGCGCAGGATGTCGATCACGGCATCCAAGTTATCCAGAGCCGTCAGCATCGCCTGCAACACTTCCGAGCGGGCTTGGGCTTGGTGCAGTTCGTAGGTGTAGCGACGGGTGAGGGTGGCTTCCCGGAAGTCCAAAAACTGTTGTAACAGTTCCCGCAGGCTGAGTTGGCGCGGTTGCCCATCTACCAAGGCCAGCAGAATCGCCCCAAAGGTGGTTTGCAGGTTGGTTTGTTTGTAGAGTTGCGCCAGGGTGGTTTCCGGGTTGGCTTCCCGCCGCAGTTCAATCACGACGCGCATCCCTTGGCGATCGCTCTCATCCCGCACATCGGCCACACCGTCTATCTTGCTCTGGTTGACCAGATCAGCCACCTTTTCCACCCACGCCGCCTTATTGACTTGGAACGGCAACTCCGTCACCACCAGCATGGGACGGCGATGGCGACCACGCCCCGGTTGCGACTCCTCCACCGACACCACACCCCGCACCGTAATGCTGCCCCGTCCAGTCAAGTAGGCATCGCGAATCCCGTCCTGTCCCAAAATTTCGCCACCTGTGGGAAAGTCGGGGCCGGGGATCAGGGCAATCAATTCCTCGTCCGTGAGTTGGGGACGGTCAATCAGGGCGATTAACCCATCCACCACTTCACCTAAGTTGTGGGGCGGTACATTGGTGGCCATGCCCACCGCAATCCCGGAACAGCCATTCAACAGTAGAAAGGGTAGTTGGGCGGGAAGGAGGGTGGGTTCCTGTTGGGAGTTGTCAAAGTTGGGGGCAAAGTCTACGGTGTCTTGGCTGATCTCGCCCAGCAAGGCTTCGTGGCTGACGGGGGAGAGGCGGGTTTCGGTGTAGCGCATCGCCGCCGGGGGGTCGTCGTCTACCGAACCAAAGTTGCCGTGCCCTGCCAGTAGGGGATAGCGACTGGAAAAGTCCTGCACCAACCGCACCAGCGCGTCATACACCGCCTGATCCCCGTGCGGGTGATACTTACCCAACACATCCCCAACCACACGGGCGCATTTACGGAAGGGGCGATCGGGGGTCAACCCCAGTTCGTGCATGGCGTAGAGGATGCGCCGATGCACCGGTTTCAGCCCATCCCGCACATCCGGCAAGGCTCGCCCCACAATGACGCTCATGGCATATTCCAGGTAGGACTGTTGCATTTCGGTATGCAACGCTGTGGTTACCACTCGTCCTCCAGCAAGGAAATTCATCTGTCTAGCCATGGATGTGTACAGGAAGGGTGAATTGACGGGTTAAGGGAGAATTGGGCAAATTTGGTGGATGAGGGCGGCTGAGTACATCGCAAAACCCACTATCAGTAAAAGCAGTTAGTAAAAGCAGTTATTAGTAAAAGCAGTTATAAGTGGATTTGCGGTATTCTCGAAAACTCACGGTCGTATCTCCACGCTGAGATGAATAATATGAATACATGGACAAATAAATGGACACGTTAACGACCCGAATTAGCACCTGAATCAGCAAGTGGATGAACTCTTTGGATGAAACATTGAATCAAATTTGGCTGAACTCCTTGGCTGAACTCCTTGGTTGAACTACTTGGCTGAACTATATTGTTTCCGGCATTGTTTCCGGCTATCCCCCAGGAGCAATCACCAATCTCAACCCGCAACTTCTGACCGTGGCAAGTATAACTTGAGTCAGGTATAGATAAGTTAACAAAAGGGCTGACCGGGATGTAGTTGTTCCCAAACCGTTCACCACCTGTAGCAAGTCACGTGAATAAATTACATGAGTTAACTACCTTGAGATAACCGTTCACTCCCCGTCCGGGGAGAAACAAGCGGGCACAGCCCTCAACACTTTTTCCCTGGGGGGATGTGAATGGTTCCACCTTGAGTGATGATCATGAGTGAATAACTATCACGTCGCTCTACAGTCAGTTAGCTCCAGTAGCTAACCCTAGCAGTGAATCTGAGTCAGCCTATGAGTCAAAGAATATGCGTCAGGGGCAGGCTGTCAGGTGAGCCAATCATTGACGATTGACTGAATTAATTTGGAAATTTGGCTTAATTTGGCTGTTCAAACGGTCAAGGCATTAGGAGGTCAGTTAGACTGTTCATCCCTGGCCAACCGCACCTCAACCCAACGGCAACGCGCAGAATCAAAAGGATATAGGAACCCCTATGAAAACTGTTTTGATTGTGGAGGACGACCCGATTAATGCGAGAGTCTTCTCCAAAATTTTGACCAAACGGGGTGGGCTGGAGGTGAAGCATACCGAAAATGTGGATGAGGTGATGCAAATTGCCCAGTCCGGTCAAGTGGACATTATCTTGATGGATGTGTCCCTGTCCCATAGTGTTTATGAAGGTAAACCTGTGGATGGGATTAAAATTACCCAAATGCTGAAGGCTGATCCGCAAACGGCAAAGTTGCCGATTATCTTGGTTACCGCCCACGCTATGCAGGGCGATCGCGAAAATTTTCTCACCCAAAGTGGGGCAGATGGTTATATTTCTAAGCCAGTGGTGGATCACCAGGAGTTTATTAACCAAATCATGACCTTACTGAACGCGCCTTCTAGTACATAATTACTGAATTAGGCGGTTTTGGCAAGGGCATTTGCAAAATCTGGATTTGCCAGCGTGTTTTTCCCAGAGTATTACCGCACCAGGTGTTGCTGAATAGCAGGATGAATTGAAACTTCGTTTCAATTCATCCAACTCTTAGCTCATCCTTAAATTCAGCAACGCCCCGCACCAGAGCACCCGCACCAGAGCATTAGTGTGGAGCATTAGTGTGTTAGTGCATGAGTGTGCCCGACGGAATGTGCCGGGGTTGATAGGCGCACTCATGCCTGCCGGGTGTATCCAACAGTTGGGGGATATATCCGGGCAAGTAGAAGCCAATAGAACCAATAGAAATAGAATCAGCCGCTTGGGCAGGCTGCGCCTATGCAGCTATGCAAACCAAGTCTACATCGGCGGACTCACCTGCATTATTCACGACAATTTACCGGGGGCCGGAAATTCTGTAGGGGCGGGCACGGAGGCACCGCCCGATGTAGGGAATGACGCTTTACAGCCAGATCTCTGTTGAATTGCCTGATCTATGGGGCAATCCCCCCGTGATTGCCCCTACACTTCCGCGTGTAGAATGTCGTGAATAAACCAGGCTAAGGAATTTGCAGATGAATCATGTGTCTAGACACAAATCTGTAAGGACGAACTGCCGTTCGCCCCTACCGTGTAATTGGGGATGTGATGTTTATGCGCGTCCTTCAGGAATCGCCACCCCACGTCGTTGATCC
>CAZJZR010000567.1:0-3378 GCA_964550475.1 uncultured bacterium | reverse complement strand
GCAACACAGGAGCGGCATCAGTCCGGTAGCCAAAGGTGACATTTTCCAACGCGACCTTACCGGACAGTTGCCCCAACAGGGCTTGGTTGGGGGTGACTTCTGGGGCTGTGACCAAAATCGGTTTGACAAGGCGAATTTGGGAAATCATCTGCAACACGTCCATCATGATCGCGCTCAGTCCGGTGAGGCTGACCATGAAACTGCCAAATGCCGCATTGAAGGCCAAAAATGTGCCCGTAGACAAGGCTGTTGCTCCGGTCTGATTCGTCTGCACCACCAGCATCATGCCGCCAATCACCAGCATCAGACTGATGACGGGGATGACTTGGTTGAACACGACTAAATTGTCTTGGGTGCGTTGCAATTGCACTTTTAGCCGTTGCTGGTGGTTGTATCGCTTACCCCAGTAGGCAAAGGCGCGCATTTCGGCACCAGCCACCCGCAGCTTGGCGACACCGTTGATCAGTTGCACGACTAACCCTAGTAGCTTGCCTTCGGACTCTTGAATGCGGCGGATTTGGTGCCACGATAGCCATGCCACCAAGCCCGTGAAGCTAAGGCCGATCGCGGCGATTAAACACACGACCCAAGCCAATGCGGCACTGTAGTAAAACAGTAGCCCCAAATTCAGCAGCCCAAAGATGCTGAAAAATAGGGTGCGGATGGGCGTACCGCTGAGTTGACGGCGGACAATGCTGATGGCACTGGCGCGGTTGCGTAAATCGCCGACGGTGTATTGGCGGAAAAACGGAATGCCCAAACTCATCAACCGATCCCAGATTGCCGTTTGTAATGAGGCATCCATCAGTGTTTCCAACCGCATGAGCGCAACCCCTTGCACCAGTTGGAATACTAGCCCCCCGATCGCCACCGCCACCAGTCCCAGTGTCATTTGCAGCAGCAGGCCGCGATCGCTGCCGGGAATCGCATAATCAATCAGGATGGCGGTGGCTTGGGGCGTGAGCATTCCCAACAGGGCGATCGCAATGCCTGTCCAGGTGACGGTGAGTAAATCTTTGCCGCGATCGCGCAGACCAAATTGCAAAAAGTTCAGCCAACCGCCGAAGGAGGGCGGTAGGGAACGGTAAAACATATGGGCGATGGGAGACAGATGACTCCGCAGCGTTTCGTCTAGGGGTGCGGTGGTGCCGCGTACCGGATCCAAAACGGTGTAGCGACCGGATGGGTCGGGCAATAAGGCGACGGGTTGGTTGCCTTCGCGCCAGTAGCCCAACAGGGGGCCACAGTCCCGTTGCCACCAGCGATCGCTGAGTAATACCTGCCGCACCCGCACCCCAGAGGCACGGGCGATCGCGTCTAAGGGATCGCGAATCCGCTGACTGTGCCCCGACTGCACCACAATCCGGATCGGAATGTCTAAGGCTTGCCCCACGGCGATCGCGGCACGGTGCAACACCAGGCTGGCCGTCCGTCCGGCCATCACCTCCCGCAGCACCGACGGATCGCGCCCGACCACCCGGCGATTTTGGAGCAACGCCGCCATCTCTTGTAGCGTGTCTTCGGCCAGTTGGCGGCTGAATTGTTCCCGCACTTGCACCTTAAACCAATGGGAGGCGGTTTCCTGTTGCTCCAATTGGTCTAAACAGTGGACAAAATGCTGGTGAAAGGTGTCCAACAGGGTCAGCCGTGACGACTCTTGGACGTTGCCATTGCCAACCGCAGGGCTGACCGGAGGTTGTCCAGAGTTCACCGTTCCGTTTGAGCGACCATTGCTGACCCCATTGCCCAGCATGGCACTGCCATGGCTAACAACGCCGCCCGTTAGCACCTGTGCTGGCTCTGCTGCCGCCTCCACTGAGCCATTACCTTCCGTCACCACTGGCACAAAGCCAATCCCGACCCGTTGCAATACGCCATTCAACTGGTCTAACCAGCGATCGATCAGGGCGATCGCCTCCGAGTCACCCCGCTGTACTAAACCCTGAAACGATTTCAGGTCTATCTGTATTAGTTCGCTATGCTGCAACGACACGGCCATGATGCACCGTTGCGTCCCCGGCGCGCCCTCCATTGGCAGGGGCAAAATGCCAAACAACCCATCCTCCACGCCGCAACTAAACAGGTATCGCCGCGCCCCCATCGGCACCCCATCTTGTACCGTCACCGCAAACAACGCCACCATCCCCGATCGCACCAACCAAATTTGGTTAGGATCGGTCAACAACAGGGTTTGATTCCCCTTGAGCGGTCGTGTGGAGTGGACGGGGGGATGGTGCATTGAGTGGGGAGTGGAAAGTGGGGAGTGGAGAGTGGAAAGTGCGGAGAGTGGAAACGGAAACGGGGGTAATCCAAATTTTGCCAGACTTCGCTGTAATTCTGGGTGAATATTGATTTGGGGTTATTGTCTGCTACTCAACAGCTATTCAACTACCCAGTTGACTAAACACCCGCGATCGCCCCACCTCAGGACACTTCCCACTCCCTATACAGGCTATACGGCAATTCGCCCCTACTCAACCCTACCGATTGCTCACGCTTCACTTTTCACTCTCTACTCCTGTTACCCTAAAAACATCCCCTCCAGCCTCAACTGGGTTCATTTGGTTTCACCTATGGCTCAACTCAACTCCCAAACCGCAGCGGCGATCGCGCAAACCACGGTTGATCCGTGCCCTCCAACCGTGGCTGAGTCCCCCAATTGCGAAACCAAACATCCGCTGCACTTAGAGCAGGTACACCACGCTAACCAAGCTCTACTCAGCAACGAAAAAGCCCAGCGGATGGCAGAATTTTTTAGCCTTTTGGGTGACCCCAACCGCTTGCGGATTCTCTCGGCTCTGGCGGTGCAAGAACTGTGCGTGTGCGACCTCGCCGCAGTGGTGCAAATGAGCGAGTCTGCGGTTTCGCACCAACTCCGCGCCCTCCGCACCATGCGCTTAGTGGGTTACCGCAAACAAGGCCGCAATGTCTTCTACTACCTCAAGGATAGCCATGTCTTGAATTTATACCGAGAAGTGGCAGAACACCTGGATGAGCCAGAGGATTGACCCGATAACGGGCCTATTTCACGTTTGGGGGCTACCGTGTATACATAAGTGATCGAATCTAGTCAGAGCCAATGGCGAGCCGCCCCCTAGCCCCCAATTCTGGGGGAACAGAAATTCAAAGTCCCCCAGAATTGGGGGATTTAGGGGGCTAAACAGCCCTCCGCGACAGCAGTTTCAACTTGTGTATACACGGTAGCGTTTGGGGGAGGGGCGGTTAAAACCGCATCTACAAGAACTAAACCCGCCGACGCGGGTTTCAAAACCCTTAGTCCGCGTAGGCGGACTATAGCCCTACGGGCAATAGCCTTCGGCATGGCTACGCTAGGGCTTCGCTAGTGTTTGTATAGCCGCGTAGGCAAAGCCTGCCCAA
>CAZJZR010000566.1:0-3391 GCA_964550475.1 uncultured bacterium | reverse complement strand
TTTGTACTATTTTCGATGGATTGATTGCCATTTTCACCTCAACCATTCAACGCAAGAGTCAGGTTTTCAGACAAAATAGATTGAGGGCTTGAGGTACAAAAGAACTATCAATCGTCATAATGAGAATTGCTGAAGTGGTGGGGATTTTAACCGAACGGGATGTGGTGCGGTTAACGGCGCAGCAACACCCCTTGGATCAGTTGCCAATCCATCAGGTGATGAGCCAGCCCGTGATTACGGTTGGGCAGGCGCAACTGCGGCAATGCTCCACCATGGTGGATCTGTTGCAGCAGCATCAGATTCGCCATTTGCCCGTGTTGGATCCGCAAGGGCAGGTGGTGGGGGTGGTCACCTGCGATCGCCTGCAACGATTAGCCCAGGCACAGTTACAAGCGGAGTTACACGAACGCCACCAAACGGAACTGCAACTTCAGAACAGCGAAAAACGTTATGCCAACTTGGTTGCGGCCTCTCCGGTTGGTATTTTTTACACCGATGCCCTAGGGTATTGCCTCTACGTCAACGATCGCTGGAGCCAAATTACCGGACTGACGGCAGACCTGGCGGCGGGGGAAGGCTGGCGGCGATCCATTCACCCCGACGATCGCGATCGCATCACCCACGAATGGTATGCCTCCGTCGTAGAACATCGCCCATTTCAGTTGGAATATCGGTTTCAGCGTCTGGACGGCACGGTGACGTGGGTGTACGGGCAGGCGGTAGCGGAACTGGATGAAACCGGGCAACCGATTGGCTATGTTGGCACGATTACCGACATCAGTGTGGCTAAACAGGACGAGGCGAACCGCCAACGCACCGAAACCGCCCTGCGCCAAAGTGAGCGCACCAACCTCACCTTGATGGCAACCATCCCCGACCTGTTGATTCAAATGGATCGCCACGGTCGCTATAAGCGGATGGCAGGCGGCAGTGCCGTGGCAATCAAACTGCCAAACATGCTCAATGGTGACGGGATCAATGGTGACGGGATCAATGGCGACGGAATCAATGGCGACGGGATCACTAGCAACAGGATTAGCGACTACACGGTTGAGATGGTGTTGCCACCAGACTTAACAACCAACTGCTTGCACCACGTCAACCAAGCCCTGACGACTGGGCAATTACAAGTTTACGAACAACTGCTTCAGGTTGATGGCACAGACCATTACGAAGAAGTGCGAATCGCCCCATTAAACGATGACGATGTGTTGGTGATTATTCGCGATATCACCGAACGGAAGTTAGCGGAACGGGAGCGGTTACAAGCCGAGCAGACTCGCCAAGAATTAAAACTGTTAGAACAAATTTTGGAGGTGGTGTTAGCGGGCTACTGGGACTGGGATATTGCCAACGACCAAATTTATATGAGTCCCGGTTTCAAGCGGATGTTTGGCTATGCTGATCACGAATTACCCAACCACCCCAACACCTGGAAAACCCTGATCTGTCCAGAGGATTTGCCGATTGTCTTGGCATGTATTGATCGCCATATCAACAGCCATGGCCAAATCCCTTTCTACATCGAAGTGCGGTATCAACATCGCGATGGCTCTACGGTCTGGGTAATTTGCTCTGGGCAAGTGATCCAGTGGGATGAACTGGGCAAACCTGTGCGGATGATCGGTTGCCACATTGACATTACAGAACGGGCGCGGCTGAACCAAGAACGGCAACAGGTGGAGGCGGAACTGCGCCAAGCCAACCAACACATGGAAGCGATTTTTGCCGCCTTCCCCGATTTGTTGTTTTATCTGGCCGCCGACGGGACGATTAAGGACTTTCGGGCACGCAGCGATCGCGACCTCTACGTGCCGCCGCCCGCGTTTTTAGGCCAAACCGTGCAAACCATTTTGCCGCCGCCCATTGGTGAGCGCATCTATGCCGCCATTCAAGCGGCGATTAGTTCCCGTTCTGTGGTCACGGTGGAATATAGTTTGCCAATCCTCCAGCCACAGCCCAACCCACCAGCACCACCGGATCCAGGTGGTAGCCTCACCAACGCCAACGGCGCACCGGGGGCATACTCCACAGACTTGCCGCCACCGTTGCAGGAGTCCTTTTACGAAGCCCGCTTGGTTGCTTTAGATGCCACCAGTGTGGTGGCGGTGACCCGGGAAATTACCGATCGCAAACATGCAGAACTGGCCTTACAAAAAGCCCTGCAAGCCCTAGAAACCCACTTCCAAGAATCGCCCTTGGGGATCATTCAATGGGGCAAAAACTTTGAAGTGTTGCGCTGGTCTAAACAAGCAGAACGGCTGTTTGGCTGGAAAGCGGAGGAAGTCAACACGCCGGAATGGAAAGCATTTCAATTTATCTATCCAGAGGATGTGGCCGTTGTCCGAGACACCTTAGCCGAATTGCAGAAGGGCACGGTCAGCAACCAGACCAATATCAACCGCAACTACACCAAAGACGGTCGGATCCTGCTGTGTAAATGGTACAGCTCTGCCGTGTATGACGAAATGGGCAACTTGGAATCGATTCTGTCGTTTGTGGAAGACGTGACCGAGCGCACCCAAACGGAAACGGCATTGGAACGCAAAACGCTGGAGTTGGATCTGTTCTTTTCTACCGCATTGGACTTGTTCTGCATTGCCGATCTGGATGGGCATTTTTTGCGGTTAAATCCCCAATGGCAACGCACGTTAGGCTATTCGTTGGAGAGCTTACAAGGTCAGCGATTTTTAGACTATGTGCATCCGGACGATTTAGAGTCAACCATGGCCGCGATCGCCAACCTGTCCCAGGGGCAGGAGGTGTCGAACTTTGTTAACCGCTACCGTTGCCACGATGGCTCCTATCGCTGGATTGAATGGCGATCGGTGCCCGTCGGCAACTTAATTTATGCGGCGGCTCGTGATATCAGCGATCGCAAGCAAACGGAAGCCCAACTGCAACAAGCCAAGGAAGCTGCCGAAGTCGCCAACCAAGCCAAAAGTGCCTTCCTCGCCAACATGAGCCACGAACTCCGCACACCGCTGAATGTGATTCTTGGCTTTGCCGACTTGATGATCCGCGATGCCAATTTGGTCTCGACCCAGCAGGAAAACCTCAAAGCCATCCATGCCAGCGGTGAGCACCTGCTGCGGTTAATTAACGATGTGCTGGATCTGGCTAAAATCGAGGCCGGAAAACTCAGCCTCGATCCCCAACCCACCGACTTCTGCGATCGCCTCTACAACGTCAAGCGGATGTTGGAACAACGCGCCACCCAAAAAGGTTTAACCCTCGACCTCGACCTCGACCCCCACCTGCCCTCCTACGTGGTCATAGATGGCCAAAAACTGCAACAGGTTCTAATTAACCTGATCGGCAACGCGATCAAATTCACCAAACGCGGCTCCGTCACCCTGCGAGTTAGCGTTGAGGACGTTGGCCAAGCCCC
>CAZJZR010000565.1:0-3392 GCA_964550475.1 uncultured bacterium | reverse complement strand
ACCCCCCATGCTCACCCTCTTCTACCTCATCATCTACGACCTCCCCGACACCCCAGCCGCTAACAAACGCCGCACCCGCCTACACAAACTGCTCTCCGGGTATGGACAGTGGACGCAATACAGCGTGTTTGAATGTTTTCTCACGGCTGTGCAATTTGCTAAACTGCAAACGCAAATTGAAAAATTGATTAAGCCTGCCGAAGATTCAGTACGGATTTATGTGTTGGACGCTGGATCTGTTAAACGCACGATTACCTATGGGTCTGAGCAGCCCCGTAAGCAAGATTCCATTATTTTTTGATCCGGGTTATCATTGGGGTCAGCCAGAATTTGGCAAACCAAAGCGGGGTCAAAAAACCTGGGAGGTTTGCCAAAACAGCCAGAACCTAGACAAATCAATAGGTTTAATGATTTTCTATAGTGATGGAATTGCTGAAGATCGGTGCTGGATGGCTAGTCTGCTATCAGGTTTGCCAAATTCAGCCCTGAAACCCGCTCTAGATACGCCTTCTGGGGCACGGGACTTGCCCCACCTAAATCCCGGCCTACGGGACTGAAACGATTGAGTTAATCACATCTGTCGAGTCGTGATTAGGTTGCTTTTTCTTGTAGTCAATGTATTTCTGAAATACCTCAGTCGTAACCGTTCACATCCCCCCGTGGGAAAAGGGTTGCGGGCTACGCCCGCTGGTTCTTCCCCCTTGGGGGAGTGAACGGTTACCCTCAGTCGCAGCTAAAACACCGGAGTGCCCTTGGTAGGCCGCTCGATACGTCTCTAGCGTGGGGTCAAACAAATCATTAATAATGTCGCGCTCAATCTGTTTCGCCTGCATCTCAGCGATCGCCCGATTGGCTTTCGTATCTGGCAACTCTAAGGCGAAAAAATAACGCTTACCGCAAAATGTCCAAACTAGCCGGAGGCGATTCTTGGTACTGCGAACTACAACAGAACCTTTAGAGGTTTTCTTCTTGGTCATTGAGATCCCAGTTAGAGTTTGGATCTCAATTGGATCACAGTCTGTGACTAGATTTGACTCGTTTTGACCAAATTTGACCGAGCGGGTTGAGCATGGCTCACTCATGACCACTACTCTTTAAAATGGCGAAACCGCCCATAATGAGCGGTTTCTGTACAATCGGAGCGGCGGGATTTGAACCCACGACCCCTACTACCCCAAAGTAGTGCGCTACCAAGCTGCGCTACGCCCCGACCTGCGAGTATTTATCCTAACACACAATGATCACCAATCCTAACCAAATTCATTGCGAAATTAATTTGCCAATAATTTGCCCAATTTAAAACACCTGCAACGTGGCTAATCCTTGTAACAGGTCAGGTACTACAGCCGCTGGCCATGCCCCTTCTGCCCGTCGGCCTTGGCTGAGGATAAACGACAGGCGATAGGCTTCCGGAAAGCCATCCACCTCCATCCACAGGCGTTCTGTTTCCAGTTCGCAGGCGATCGCCTCCTCATCCATCAACTCTGGGGCGATCTCCGCCATACTTGCCGCCAACTGCTGCACCAACCGACAAAAATCGGCAAATTCCGCCGCCGTCAGTTCCACCGCCCAGTCATCGCCACCCACCAACGCCGTGAACTCTGACGCACCGGGACTCCAGCCCAACCGCCAGCCATCCCCCGTTTTTACTACCCGCTCCAGTTGATCCATGCGTAACCGTTTACAGCCCCCGATAAGAAAAGCATTGCGGGCTACGCCCGCTTGTTCCTCCCCTGACGGGGAGTGAACGGTTACGATCCATGTCGCCCCTTAGCGCAGCAAATCCGCTGCACCGGGCTGGGTTGTTGGGGCAACCGTGGGAGCCGGAGGTTTGGCAGGGGGTGGAATGACCGGAGCGGTTCGGCTGGGGCGACGGGTGCCCGATGGTGGCGGTGGTGGTGGGGCAAACACCGTGACGATCGCGCGCACCAAGGCATCCCGTTGCGCCAGATTCAAGCTTTGGATCACCGTGACATCCCGTTGCATCGGGTTTTCCGTCAGCACCTCTGCGCTGGGGTAGCCCTCTTCCTGAACAAATTCATTCACGCCCAAATAGTCCGCCAAGGTAAGTTTCCAGTCCAACCGGGACGCAACAGGCCGACCTTTAACAAAGACGTGATAGCGAATCAACCGCCCCACCAACGTGTTATCCACCGCTGGCTTGCGGGTTTCGCGGTTGATGTAGGAATTTTCCATCGGGAATTTGGGCAACCGCCGATACACCTGTTGCCAAGCGTCCTGCATTTTGATCCGGGGCATATTGACTGGGGCATAGTCCGGTGCCGGTTCGGTCGGTTCAATTGGCTCTGGGGAGAGGTCACTGGCTTGGGCATGCACAGGGGCAGCGTGGGTGCAGCCAATGCCCACCGCGATCGCCATCCCCAACATCACCGAAGTCTTACTCCAAAACTGCTGCATCACTCTCACCCATCCCCTAGTTCCCTAACAGATCCCTACAGAACTTTTCATATAGCGGTTTTGTAACTGTTCAGGTACCTATTAAGGACGCGGGCACCGCGCCCCTACAGACCCCATACAGGATGACCGTGTAGGGGGTGGGTTCCCCAACCCTTGTAGATCAAACAATCCAGCGTTGATCCACCTGGGCAGTTACGTGGTTTTTATCATTGTGAAACACAGCTCAGTAGCGCAAAAGTCTACTGGTTAAGGGTTGGGGTGGGCATCGCCCACCCCACCGCAAGCGGCTCTATTCCCTATTCCCCAATAATTTCCGGTTGGGTCAGTTCATCCGACATTTCAATGATGGCTCGCAGCACGGGCTTCATCATCGAGTCGTCACCGCTGTCAAAATCTTCGTAGCGACGGCGTTTAGCGCGATTCGCCACCTGCACCGTAATCCGGTAGCGGTTGGAGGCGGCACTAATCAGTTCCTCCGCCCGATACATCAGTTGGGTGGTATCGGACATGATGCGCTTTTGTAAAGCTTTCCGAGAAGGTGAGGTCATAGATTCTGTGCTACTCTGTCAAGTCTTTTCCAGCTTACAGGGTGATTGGGGGTGTTGGGTAGGGCAGCGGTCAAGTCGAGCCACCACCCAACCCCCAAGGCAAGACGTTTCACCAAGCAGCTTGGGATGGGCACTGTGTCATGAGGACGTTATTAGTGATTGGGTGGTGCGGTTCTTGTTACAATTCGTAATATTCAACCCTGCAAATCCCGTCTCATCTCAGTCCTGTGGCCAAAAAACAAAAATTTCCCCATTTGGTTGGTTCCCGCTGGACAGCCCAGCAGGTAACCATGGGCTGGCGGCATTTTCAAGTGGTGAATCGCAAAAATCAAGATAACTGGGTGTTTGCCGAACTGGTGGCCGCCTGTGACCCGACGGTGCGGTTTTGGCTGAATGCTAAATTGCTCAAGGATCGATCGCTGTGGC
>CAZJZR010000564.1:0-3400 GCA_964550475.1 uncultured bacterium | reverse complement strand
CTGATCTGGTGGTGCTGAATAGCAGGATGAATGTAACCATTCACTCCCCGTCAGGGGAGGAACAAGCGGGCGTAGCCCGCAACACGGTTCTTATAGGGGGTTTCTTATAGGGGGATGTGAACGGTTACGGATGAATTGGAACGAAGTTCCAATTCATCCAACTTCTAATTCATATCCTGATTCAGCAACGCCGCCAATCTATGTAAGAACACTTCCTGCAATGATAGAAAATGGCCATGGCTATTGATGGGACGTGAGCACCAAACAGCCACCGGTATGACTGACTATTCTCCTCTACAACGGTTAGCGATCGCCCCTGATCAATGGCAGCGGGCGGGTGGTGCCGCCGATTCGCCCACCCAGATTGGCCTGACTGCCGCACAAATCCATTACCTGCGCCGTGTCCTCCGCTTAAGTTCCGGGGATCAGTTCATTGCCTTGGATGGGCAGGGGCAATGGTGGCTGGCTGAATTGGCAACCGAGTCAGAGGCGATCGCTGAGATTCACCACGTCATCCCGGTGCAGACCGAACTACCCATACCGCTGACTCTGGTGATGGCCTTACCCAAGGGCAATGGGTTTGATGAGGTGGTGCGGCAGGTGACCGAGTTGGGTGTGACAACGATTGTGCCGGTGATCAGCGATCGCACCCTGCTCCAGCCCAGTCCGCAAAAACTCGACCGTTGGCGCAGAATCATCCAAGAAGCGGCGGAACAGTCGGAGCGGCAAATTATCCCAACGCTGGCTGACCCCATTCCCTTCACCCAGCACCTCGCCAGCTTGGCCGCCGATCCGCCAGCGCAGCAAGCTCGTTACTTCTGTGCTACCCGTGGCCAGTTTCCCGCCCTGTTATCCCGACTCGACTCTACCCATCCGCTTCCTAGCGAGATTTTGATCGCGATCGGCCCGGAGGGTGGCTGGACTGAACGGGAACAGACAGCAGCGATCGCCGCCCACTACCAGCCAATTTCCCTAGGCCGACGCATCCTCCGCAGTGTGACGGCTCCAGTGGCGGCGATCGCGATCGTGGCCGCAGTCGTGGATGCATCGTCCGCCCATCCCGATGGGTCAGCTTGAGACCAATTTGCCCCAAATTGGGGATTGCATGGCGATTGTTCAGGCTTCCGGTTGGTGAACGCTGACTGACTACACGGGTATTTTGAAGTAGTTTTGTAACTACGCAGGTAGATCAACACTGGATTGCTTGATCCACAAGGGTTGGAGTACCCACCCCCTAGACAGACATTCTGTACTCGGTCTGTTTGTAGGGGCGCGGTTCCCGCGTCCTTAATCGGCACCTGGACAGTTACGTAGTTTTAAACTTATGTAATTTTATTCAGACTAAATCGAATAATGCGATCGCTTCTCTTCTATGATTTTTGAAGACTTTTATTAAAAAATGCCCTAATAATCCAGGAGGTCTTACAGGCGTGGCTATCCCTCTTTTAGAATATGCCCCTTCGTCTCAAAATCAACGGGTGAAGAATTTTGAAGTTCCTGGTGATGAAGCTCCCCGGTACTTCTCTACCGACGATTTGTATGCTCCGGAAGATATGACCTATCTGATTGAAGCAGCCTATCGGCAAATTTTCTTCCACGCATTCGCAGTTGATCGTGAACCCGCCCTCGAATCCCAACTGCGGAATGGCCAAATCACCGTGCGTGGCTTCATCCGGGGTTTGTTGCTGTCCAACACCTACCGTCGCAGCTTCTACGACCTCAACAGTAACTATCGCTTCGTTGAGCAAACTGTGGAAAAAGTCCTGGGTCGCCGGGTGTACAGCGAACGGGAAAAGATTGCCTGGTCGGCGATCGTCATGAGCAAGGGCGTACAAGGCTTTGTGGACGATTTGCTCAACAGTGAAGAATACCTGTCTGCCTTTGGCGACAACACCGTACCTTACCAACGGCGGCGGATTCTGCCCGGTCGGGTGGAAGGGGAAACCCCATTCAACATCAAGTCTCCCCGTTACGATGCTTACTACCGCGCCAAGTTTGGCTTCCCCCAAAACGTTTGGCAGTCGGTGGTGCGTCGGTACGTCTCTGCCGACAAGCAACCCCGCCCCGGCAGCCCAGAGCAATTCCTCAACATGGCTCGCAGCATCAACCCACGCGGCAACATGCCCCAAAAGATTTCCGCTCTCAACATCGACATCGAGAAGTCGGTTCCCCGCCGCTAAGGGTTAACCGATTTCCAATTACGCTGGCTTTTCTAGGGACGCAGCATGGCTGTGTCCCTAGATTTTTTCTGGTTCTAATTAAATTTGTGTTGCCCAACGTAGGGGCGAAGCATTCCGGTAGTTAAGTTAGGGAATGACCGAAAAATCATGGCCGGAATGCTTCGCCCGTACAAGGTTATCGGTTCAAACACAAAATCATTGAGGATCAGGATTTTTTGTATTGAGCCTGCATGATTCACGACAATTTACCGCAACCCTAAAAACCGTAGGGGCGGTTCAGTTTACCAATTCCTTCAAGATACAAGGGGCGGTGCCCCCGTGTCCGCCCCATGGAGGGATCTGAGACCTTGGCAAACCACGTCTTAGCCCTTGCACTTCCATGGGCGCGAGGCTAGTTTGGTGGAGATATTCATCCCCACCACTGGATATGAGCATTGCTGACAACCGCGATCGCGCCGCTGCTGCAACGGTTTACCTGGAACTGTCAGACGGTCAATCCTGCAAATTCTATGAGGTAACGGTAAATGGAACGGTGGTGACAGTGCGCTACGGGCGGATTGGGACGGCAGGCCAGTCATCCGAGAGTACCTATGCCACACCGGAAAAAGCGGCGGCAGAGGCACAGAAAAAAATCACTGAAAAGTTGAAAAAAGGTTACGTGCGTGTGGCGTTGGCAACCGATCCGCCAACGTCATCTCAACCATCCTCAAATCAACCATCACCGGATCAACCATCGCCACAGCCATTGCCTGATCCATCTGCCGCATCACCCAGCGGTGCCGCCAGTTCACGCGGCATTAATCTGGCTGAGGTGTCGCTTCAGCGCAGTACAGATCGGGAGTGGTTCACGGTGCCGCTTCAGCGATCGCTGGTTGCAGTCGATCTCACTCTCCTTTGCCACCGCCCCACCTTTACGATCAATCTGCGGAGCGGCTCCAACATTACCTATCATTTTGATCCGCGTTTGCACCAGGGACAGATTATCCAAAATACGTCCATCCTTGGCCAATGGGGAGCCGAAGAACGTCTGCCGATGCCAGCGGCATTGAGTTCCGGTCAACCGATCAGGCTGAGACTTGCCATGGAAGACACCCTGGTGGTTTATCTGAACGACCAAGAACTCAGTCGGTATGCCCATCGGTTGCCCGCTAATCAAATTAATCTCGTTGAAATTAAATATCCGTTGGGCAATTTGCAGGTGCAGGCGATGCAGGTGTGGG
>CAZJZR010000563.1:0-3405 GCA_964550475.1 uncultured bacterium | reverse complement strand
AGCAGTACTTGACGTTCCCCCACTCCCCTACTCACTAACCCTTCCACTTTCCCTGTGTCCCCATCCGTTAACCAACTTCTGCAACCGTTTCAGCGGTTTGGTGTGCATTTAGGCTTAGTGCGTATTCAAACCTTGCTGCATCAGTTGGGCAATCCCCAACATCGTGTGCCGATTATCCATGTGGCGGGGAGTAATGGCAAAGGGTCGGTGTGTGCCTATTTGTCGGCAGTGCTGACGGCTGCGGGGTATCGGGTGGGGCGGTATACGTCGCCGCATCTAATCGACTGGAATGAACGGATTGTAGTGAATGAACAGGCGATCGCCCCCGCTGAGTTCCAAGCCCTACTCGCCCAAGTGGAAGCGGCCATTGATCCTGATCAGGAATCACCCACCCAATTTGAACTGATTACCGCTGCGGCTTGGTTGCACTTTGCCCAGCAACAGGTGGACATTGCCGTGATGGAAGTCGGCTTAGGCGGGCGGTTGGATGCCACCAATGTCTGCGATCGCCCCCTGGTCACGATCATCACCTCGATCAGTCGGGAACATTGGCAGGTATTAGGCAACACGGTGGCGGAAATTGCCGGAGAAAAAGCCGGAATTCTCAAACCCGGGTGTCCGGCGGTGATTGGGGGCTTGCCGCCAGAAGCCGAAGCGGTGGTGAAAACCCGGATTGCCGAACTCGGTTGTCCAGCCCTGTGGCCGGAACCCGCCCAAATTATTGCCCCCCCAACCCCGGACAGTCGCTATGGTTGGGGGCGATCGCAGGGCATCGACTACCCCTTACCCTTGGCGGGAACAGCCCAGTTGAGTAATTCAGCCTTGGCGATCGCCGCCCTGACACTACTCCGCCAGCAAGGTTGGCAGATCGGCGACACCGCCATCCAACAGGGGATGGCCAACACCCGCTGGCCGGGACGACTGCAATGGATCACCTGGCAAGCACAACCATTATTAGTAGACGGTGCCCACAACCCCGCTTCGGCGGTGGTGTTACGGGACTATGTGGATAGTGTTCTGGGCGATCGGGCACTGACAGCCGATCCAGCCAGTCCCTCAGTCGTCTGGGTGATGGGAATGCTGTCCACCAAAGACCATGGCGAAATTTTACGGGCACTCCTGCGATCGGGCGATGCCCTTTACCTCGTTCCCGTCCCCGACCACAGCACCGCCGATCCGCAAGAATTGGCCAACCTCGCCCAGTCGATTTGTCCCACCCTGAGCCATTGCCAACCCTACCCCGATTTACTCACCGCCCTAACTGCGGCCAACCGCGATCGCCCCAACGGTATCCGCGTCCTCTGCGGGTCGTTGTATTTGATTGGTCAGGTGTTGGGGGGAGAGAAGGTGGATAGTGGATAGTGGATGGTGGATAGTGGATGGTGGATGGCGAAGTATGCCGTTCGGCTATCCTCACGGCGCGTCCGTTGGCTGAGCGAAGCCGAAGCCAACGCCAACGCAGCTTTACCAAAAATCACCATCCACTATCCACCATCCACCATTCACCATCCACTCTTGCCCTACCTGTCATCCCACTCCTGGGCTGCATCCGCGATCGCCTGATCCACCGTTTTCTCGCCCAGCATTGCCGCTTGCAGGTTGTTGTACACCACCTTTTGCAGCAGCTTGATGTCTTTAATCACGGGGATGAGGACTTCAGCGGTTTTTAATTGGCTGGCACTGACGATCCGCGCCTTATCCACTGGGGTGGCGTTGGCGGGAGCGGTGGTGAAGAAGGGATCGGTAAGGGCTTGGGGGGTGGAGGGCAGGACGTTGGCGGTTTTGGCAAAGGTGAGTTGGTTGTCGGTGTTGGTGACAAACAGGGCAAATTTGAGGGCGGCATCCGGTTGATCGGTGTCGCGGGGAATCACCAAATTCATCACCGCCACGTTTTTCTTCTCGGTGTCGCCGCTAATTTGGGGAGCCGAGGCGGAAACAGATGCGATCGCCGGAGCATTCTTAGCAATAGTATTCAAAAACTCCGGCCCCGACATTAATATGGCCGTTTCCCCCGCCTGATACAGTTCAATTGCCTGACGGTGGCCTTGGGTCAGCACTTCCTTCGGCAATACCCCCGCTTTATACAAATCCACCCAGTATTGAAACGCCGCTTTTCCGGCTGGACTATTAAATGCGGCTTTACCCTCGCCATCCACCAGGGTCACGCCCATCTGGACAAACGACTCTAAAATTTCCGCCGAATCCTCTGGCACCACTGTCGTAAAAAAGGCATACTTGCCCGTTTTTTCCCGCACTTGTTTCGCTACGGTTGCCAATTCTTTATAGGTCGTGGGTGGCTTGGTCACTCCGGCTTGCTCTAACAATTTGGTGTTGTAAATCATCACCCGCGTGGTCAGATACCAGGGAATGCCAAAACTTTTGCCATCCAAGGTGCTAGCTTGCCAAATCTTGGGGAAATATTGGTCGCGATCGCTGGCACTGACCCGATCATCCAACAGCAACCACGCATTCCGTCCAGCTAATTGAGAGGCAAAATCGGGGTTGAGATTCACCACATCCGGAGCCGTTTTAGCCGACACAGCCGTGAGGATTTTGCTTTGCATGGCTGTCCAGGGCACGTCCACCCACCGCACCGCGATCGCGGGATTCTGTTGCTCAAACTTGGCAATCAACTGTTTGAAATAATCATCAAACTTCGGACTCAGTTGCATCGTCCAAAATTCAATTTCCACCTTACCCGTCGCGGCACCATTGGCTGACGGTTGGGATTGGGGGGCGTTGCCTGCACTACAGCTAATTAACCAACTCAACGCCAATCCGACTAACCCCAAAACACCCCATCGCATCCACCGTTGCTGTCGTCGAATCATCGCTCCCTTCCTATTGGTAATACCGTCCCATCAGCGTCCCCGACGGATGGTTTTCTCGCCTTCCCATCATACGGGGTGAAGGGGCGAGGAAGGAAAACTAGGCGAACGACTTATGATCGCGCTTGCAGTTCGCGATCGCCACAAACGGATCAAAAAACGGGCGTATTTCACGTTTGGGGGAGGGGCGGTTAAAACCGCATCTACAAGAACTAAACCCGCCTACGCGGGTTTCAAAACCCTTAGTCCGCGTAGGCGGACTTTGTTTGTATAGCCGCGAATTCTATTCGCCCGGATGTATCCCCCATCTGTTGGATACGCCCTCAAAAAACCATTAAAGAGGGCATTTGTTACAGGAATTGTTACCAACAGGTCAAACCTAAATCATTAACAAGTTTGAGTTGTCGATCTGGGGAAAATGATCAATTGATAGAGTTTTCCACAGAAATCGCCAAGTTTTCCACAGGCTTTAATCCGTTTTTGATTCAAAGCAACTGAATGATCAGAAAAAGCTTGACTGTTTAACCCACTCCGGTAATATTTGTTCTGAATATTTATTCTAAAATTTGATCTCAAT
>CAZJZR010000562.1:1118-3410 GCA_964550475.1 uncultured bacterium | reverse complement strand
TAACGCATCATGTTTGCCATGGGTACTTTATTTTCCCGCAAGTCCCTAAACCCGCGTAGGCGGGTTTCAAATCTTTTAGTCCGCGTAGGCGGACTTTGTTTTGATAACCGCGTAGGCAAAGCCTGCCCAAAGGGCTTATTGTATTCGCCCGGATGTACCCCCCAACTGTTGGATACGCCCTTCGGGCACTGCACTGAGGGCGTGGAAACTGTACCCTGCCAAACTGCACCACTGACTGGACTTGTAGGAGTTGGGTTCCCCAACCCAGTTCGATTAAGCAATAGCACGTTGACCCACATCGCTTAGCTGTTTTAACGGTGTTGCTATTCAGCAACGCCATTTTGACTTATCGATTGAGATCAGTAAAATTTGGGTGGATCAAAACGATTAAATGTGCAGCAGCATTTAAGGGTGTTATTTTATGGCCGAAGAAAAACCCGATCGCCTTGACTCTGCCAAAGCTGGAGATATTAGCGCGATCGCCGCGATCGTCAACCAGCATTTAGCGGCTCGTAATTTATCCACCCAAGTGAGTTTGTATCAGAAAATTATCCGGATCGTGATTGAATCGAATGATTTTTTAGACGGTTCATCCCTAGGGGCTTATTTACATCGTGAATTGAATCATTTGCTTTCAGATGCGGTTCAAGGGGCTGCGCTGTATAAACAAAGAAGCTGGGATAAAAAACCACTTTTAATCCACAGGATGGAGTTTACTCCCGTTGAACCAGAGGAACCCGCGATCGCGGCTGATGAGCCGGACGATATAGAAGCTGAGAATAGCCAGCCTGCGGCTAGTGTAGAAAGTTCTCCAGCAGATGATCAATCGCAACCTGTGATCACGAATGCCACACCACCCCCAGTTCCATCTCGGCCAACTTCAGCCAGCGGTGCCCAAGCTGTAAATGCCCCCAGCACAACTGGTCATAGTCTGCCCTCCCTCAACTTAGCCTTATTGCTCCCCCTCAATCAGTTAACCAATGTTGATTTACGCACCAATAGCACACTGCGATTACTGTTATTTTTTGGGCTGACTCCCTGGTTATTGGGGATATCAATTCGCTATGCCAAATTAGAAAGTGTTGCTTGGTTATTGGGGATTTATTACGCCTGCATTTGGGGGTAATTTTATATGGTTTAATCAAACCGCAACAATTTTCTTGGAGTGCTACATTTAAGTGTATTGGATTTACGACATTTCTCGGCATTCCGTGGTTGTTATTTGCCCAACAATTGCCAGTATTTCGCCTCTTATACGCTGCTGCATCAGTGGAAATGTTGGTGCCGATTAAATTGGTGGGTTTTGTACTGGGTGTGGGCTTATTGGAAGAAACCTGTAAGTGTTTACCCGTTTACTTTTTCATCCGAGGTAACCAACAGTTAAATCATCCGCTTTCTTGTGCCTTTTATGGTGCCATGTCGGGGTTAGGCTTTGCCATTGCCGAAGGGGCGCATTACTCCCTCCGCTACGCCGAAGGATTGGTTGGCGGGGAATTGGGGTTGGGTAGTTATATGTTGATCAACACAATTCGGTTTATTTCTCTGCCGTTATTTCATGCCATTTGGGCAGGCATAGTCGGTTATTTCGTGGGTTTGTCAACAATTTACACCCAAAAAAGCAACTCAATCATAATCATGGGGATTGCCATTTCCGCTGTCTTACATGGGTTATATAACACCTATGCTGGCAGCTTAACCGCCCTGTTGGTGCTGCTAGTTTCAATTCTGTTATTGGGGGTTTATTTAAACCAAAGCTCACAACTTTTTTGCAACGCTGAAGTTGGCGGAAGTTCGGGATAAAAAAGCGATGCAATTATCCCAGCAGAGCAGTTCCAGTTTCAATTCTAGTTCTAATTCTAATTCTAATTCTAGTTCTAGAAGTTCCGGTTCTAGCCAACCCCAACTGTCTCATGCAGCGATTGAGCAAGAGTTAAAACGCTACTCCTTATCCGATTTACAACAGGCATTGACGGATTTGAATCAAGCGTTATCCGCCAATCCTGATAATGTGACGCTGTATAGTCGTCGCAGTGCCATTTTTTTAATGCTGAAAAAATATGAGCGGGCGATCGCGGATTGTAATCGCAGCATTGCCATCAATCCCAACTCGGCCTATAGCTATTACAATCGGGGATTGTGCAAACAACGGTTGCAGGATTTATCGGGGGCGATCGCCGATTGGCAAACCGCATCAGACCTCTATTTTCAGCAGAATAATTATCAAGCCTACGAAGAACTCCAAGCCAAACTCGACCGTTTAAATCTGCGATCGCAGCCAAATTCACGACAAAA
>CAZJZR010000562.1:0-1089 GCA_964550475.1 uncultured bacterium | reverse complement strand
CCATAGGAAACCCCATAGGAAAAGTGTTGCGGGCTACGCCCGCTTGTTCCTCCCCTGACGAGGAGTGAACGGTTACAAATTAACCGCAAAGTTTAACCGCAAAGTTTAACCGCAAAGTTTGCCAAAATCCCCTCTAGTTCTGACGTATCAGGTGTATCCTAGAAAAGACCTGAAACCCTGTAGCCATGGCTCAAACCAAACTCCCAAAACGAGTTTCCACCGCCCTGATCAACGCACTCGGATCGGGCGTTGTCCCCCGCGTGGGTTTGGAGCAGATTGCGGTGGGGCGGGAGAAAGAAGTCAGAGCACTCACCCAAGACCTCGATAACACCGCCGACGGGGGGGCAGCGTTTCGGTTTGTGATTGGTCGCTATGGCGCAGGCAAAAGCTTTTTGCTGCAACTGATCCGCAACCGCGCCATGGAGCAAGGATTTCTGGTGGCCGATGCCGACCTAACTCCAGAGCGGCGACTGGCGGGCACTGGCGGCTCCAGCCTCGCCATTTATCGCGAATTGATGCGGAACCTAGCCACCAAAATCCGTCCCGATGGCGGAGCCTTAGCCCCCATCCTAGAGCGATGGATCGCCGGAATCCAAACCCAAGTCGCCCAAGAAAGCGGCTGTGGCCCCAACGATCCAGGCTTTGATGACCGCGTAGAAGACAAAATCCGCTCCGTCGTCAAAGACATTGAAGATCTGGTCAACGGATTCGACTTCGCCAATGTGATCATCGCCTACTGGTACGGCTACCGCAGCGACGACGATGCCAAAAAAGAAGGGGCATTGCGCTGGTTGCGCGGCGAATTTGCCACCAAAGCCGAAGCCCGCACCGCCCTAGGAGTTCGAGTAATTATTGATGATGAAAGTTGGTACGACTACATCAAATTGTTTGCTCGGTTTGCTGCTGACATTGGCTACAAGGGCTTGTTGGTGATCTTAGATGAGGCCGTGCATCTGTATAAAATCAGCCACGCCCAATCCCGCCAGAACAACTACGACAAACTGTTAGCCATTTTTAATGACACGATGCAGGGACGAGTCAGTTACCTGAATGTGTTAATCGGCGGCACCCCACAGTTCTTAGAAGACC
>CAZJZR010000561.1:0-3410 GCA_964550475.1 uncultured bacterium | reverse complement strand
CATTGGGATAGACTGATGAAAGACTGCGGTAGTAATCGTACCTTATCGCCCTTGCTCCCACGGCGATCGCTGTTCAAAAATTCCTGGAAACGAAGCCGCTGAGTCACTCTTCATTTCGCCGAGGGCATGGTGCTAGAGCGTTAGGCTCGAAAAGCTGACCAATCCACGGTTTGACCTCGATTTGATCGCCGATCCCAACTAAAATCTATAGACTTTATTTGAAATTCGCTGTCCTGTTGCCCCTAACTGTCAGAATTTTTCCATACGCTAAGACGCTCCTGCCTGCTGCTGATTTGAATTTGCTGATCTTTATTTGTTCATCTTGAGAATTTGTTCATCTGGAGATTTGCTACCGCCGATTCGGTTGGCTGAGCTTAGTTTCGCTGATATTGCTTTCGTTGAGATTAATTGATTGAGATTAATTGAGTTGACCTTTAGTTGACACTTAGTATTCTAGTTGACACTTAGTAGTTGACATTAGATCGCACAGTTTCAGATTGCCCATTTTCACATTGCCCATTGGTCACTGACGTGACAAATGGATGAGAACGGCCTGAGTTGCCGTTTAGGATTAGCTATTGACTGACTGTTAACTGACTGTTTTGTTAGCTCCTCCACTATCATTACTCTGCACTGCTATGCTGACTCACCATCGCCTACCTGTTTCACTGTCCTTAATTTCAACAGATTTGCCCCTGTGGTCGGTGGTCGAAACGGCAGCAACCCTGTATCAAAAAGATCAGGAGCGATTTCATCTCTTGTTGACAGAGCCAGGAATTTACGAACGGGACGTGTTGGATCCCCTGCCGACTTCCCAAGGGACTGATCCGGCACCATCGCCCATCCTGCGCCCCACCTCCCCCAGTCCCCGCCTGCTCTGGCTAGAAATTTCTCCCTATCGCGTGATTATGACGATGCAGGGAAACAGCAAACTGAGCTATCGCCATTTTTGGGAGTCGGGCGTGTATGGCTTGAGTCGGTATTGGTTGCAGGACAATGCACTGTTGAGCAATGGCCAAATGCGGTTACGCAACTTTACCCGCAGTTTGGAGTTGCGGGGTAGACCGTTGCCGCGATCGCTGCGGGTGGAGTACGAACTCTGGTCGGCTAAGGTGCAGTTGGGTAGCTATGTGCTGAATTTAGAGATTCAGAGCTAGTGGAGCGTCACAGCTATACCCTGTCGGGGAGTTAATCACTCCCGACTATCCACTCACCCCTTCTCCTCCATTCGCCGCTGCCTTCGTCGCCAAATAGGCCAGCCCAAAGCACAGCAGGGAATTGATGATCAGATAGCCACGGGCGATCGCGCCGCTGCCCAACCACAGCACAGGTGAGCCGATCATCGCGCTGGCAGCGAGATAGGAGCACATCCCTAAAGACGTACCGATCGCCACCCAGCGACCTTGGGGATGGTTCAGCCAAAACACGACCAGCAGAACCGGAATTAGCACACTGGCAAAGATCGGGTTTAGCACAGAGCTGCCTTGGATCGCGCCGCCCCACTCCGCCACCGAGCTACCCAGCACCCGGAATGGCCATTGGGGCAGGTCAAAAATGTAGAAGCCGCGCAGGAAAAACAGCCCACTGCTACCCGCCACTAAACCAGCCGATAGAGGCCATGACCACGGCCAGGGGATTGGCCATACCCAGCCCGATCCAAACAAGTAGCGCAAGGCGATCGCCAACAGGTAAGACCCCAACATCATCAGCAACTTCGGCATTAGTGCCGGGATGCCGCCATCAATCCAGAAGCGGGGGTTGAGGTAGCCGTTATCGCGCAACCACCGGAAAAAGTCATTCAGGTCAATCCGTCCGCGACTGGCCAACTGCACCGCCGCCGCCGCATCCAGGTGTCCAGCCCCGTAGTAATTCAGGCCATCGTCTTGAATTTGTCGCGCCGATTGCTTCAGCACCTCATACACCTGATCCGGTTCCTTCACGCCGACGGATTGGATTAGAGCCGCTACCCCGGCCACATGGGGCGAGGCCATGCTCGTACCTTGGTAGGCGGCAAAGGTCGGTTCACCCGTCTCCGGATCAATGGTGTTTTGCAAAATGCCACCGCTGCCGCTTTCCTCGGCAATCTCACCACCCGGTGCGGCAATGTCCACCCCAGCACCGTAGTTGGAATAGGAGGCTTTTTCCGCCGATGGCCCGATCGCCGACACCCCTAACACATGGGGATAACGAGCCGGATAAATGGCGGAATTGCGCCCTTCATTTCCTGCCGCTGCGATGATGGTCACCCCTTTCTTGTAGGCGTATTCCGTCGCTTCCTTTAAGAGTTGACTTTCCCCTGCACCGCCCAAGCTGAGGTTGATCACCGTCGCGCCATTGTCGGCAGCAAATTTGATGGCTTCGGCAATGTCGGCAATTTCGCCACCACCCGCTGCACTCAGAACCTTCAGGGGCATGATGTTGGCTTCGTAGGCGATTCCGGCTACGCCATAGTTGTTGTTGGTGGATTGGGCAATGGTGCCGGCCACATGGGTGCCGTGGCCGTTGTCATCACTGGCATCGGCGCGATCGTTAACGAAGTCGTAGCCTTTGACCAATTTGGTCTTAGCCAAATCCGGGACTTGGCTGACCCCGGTGTCAATTACCGCCACGGTTACGCCGTTGCCCTTGGTCTGATCCCAGGCTGACTCAACATTAATGCTGCGGAAGTTCCACTGTTTGGCGTAGTCGGGGTCGTTGGGGATTTGCAGGGCGCGATAGATATAGTTAGGTTCGATGAATTCCGTGTACTGCCGCAGGGGCGATCGCCGCAGTTGTTCCAGCAGGGCGCGATCGCCCTTCACGACATACACATGATCCTCCTGGGAAAATTCGCTGTTCAGGTGTGGGGTAAGGTTAAATTGGCGCGTCAGCGTTTGCAACTGCGCGTCCAGTTGCCCCAGTTTGTCTTCCCGGAAGTCCAGCACTAGGCTGTCGAAGTTGCCTTGGTTCGCCAACCCTGGAAACGTAACCAGAGCGGCAATTAGCCCCAATAGGAATAATCCAACAATCAACAGCTTTCTCATGGTCTGCGGTGGGGGTGAGTTAGGCGGGTGACAGTATAGTTGGGCGATCGCCGCGCACCAATCTATCCCATCTACCATAACTGATCTGCCTCAACTCAGAGGCTGTTTTCACAGTTGAATGCGGTTGTATAGCAATTCCCATATTTATGAAGCACAGCCAAATCACCCAAGACACTATTAGTTAAGGGTTTGAGTGGAGCGGGCATAGCCCACTCCACCGCAAGCGGCTATATTTCAGCCAATCATCCGCAACCGTTCACATGCCCCCAAATCAAATGCCCTCAAATGAAACCTGTTGCGGGCTACACCCGCTTGTTCCTGCCTTTACAGGAAGTGAAGGGTAACGATCATCCTGTAGGCACGTAACATTTCAACCATAAACATTTC
>CAZJZR010000560.1:0-3430 GCA_964550475.1 uncultured bacterium | reverse complement strand
GCACTCTCAAACTAGCATGTTGGGACATCTAATTTTCTTGCGCTTACCCTGCTTGACGAATAATCAAGAGAAACAGAAGGACTTCAGAAAGACGTTTTCAGGCTTGGCAGATAAAATCATTGCATTAAGTTCCGAAAGCTCCGTCTATGCAGTCAGCGCTTGACCAATTTCGCATTAGCATTGATCGCGTCCGAGACCTAATTGCACTTCATAATTCTTTCAAAGCCCAAGCTACAAGCGCACTTGATGTGTCAGATATGTTACGTGCTGCGCTGGTTCTTGCTGTGAGCGCATTGGATTATTATGTACATGAAGTTGTGACGCTAGGAATGCTGGAAATCCATCGAGGAAAACGTTCTGAGCCAATACCTTCAGCAAACACAACTCAGTCAGCGTTTTCACGCTTTCAAGTGTCGTTGGGCAGTGCGCGTCAAGATCGACTGACAGCGATTGACATTGCCTCCTGGCTTGAAGCTGATATTCAACAAGCTCAAGGGTATGAGTTCCTCCAGCAATCTCAGACGATTTCAACATTGATCCCCGCAATATCGAGTAGCATCCTAAACAGGCTCAACAATACTTCTTGGTTAGAAAGTGAAATCAGGGAGCGTTTGGGATATCAAAGTTTTCAACAAGCAGATAAGATCGCTGATGCAATCAGATACATCTCAGACAAGAAATTGTGGGATGAGGTGGCTATCCAGATGGCTAGATCCGCGAAAGATGTGAAGCAGCAACTGAATTCAATCGTTGATCGAAGAAATAAAATCGCTCATGAAGCCGACATAGACCCAACTTATAATATTGGAAACCGATGGAACATTGATGAGGTGCTTGTCGGTGATGCAGTTGATTTTATTGAGACACTGGTCGAAAGCATTCATCAAGTGCTGTAGGAATAGCATACGGTGTGAGCCAGCTAACAAATCGTTGCAGCGGCGGAATGAACGTTATTGGTTGGAGTAAAGCTTCGTAGCGACCGCTGCACTCAATCGTTATCCCTATAATTGCTAATTCATGGGCAACAGAAACATAGTTGTCATTGGTATCAGCGGCACTGGAAAATCTACAATCAGCCGGAAACTTGCTGCATTGAAAGGATTATCCCTGTACCACATGGACAGCATAATATGGCGTGAAAATTGGATGGAGTCAGATGACCAGACAATTCAGTTATTCCTCGAAAACATTGCTGCTACAGATGGTTGGATTGTAGAAGGTTGGGTTGACAAATATTCAAAGGCCATTCTGGAGCGTGCCGAGCTAATTCTCTACCTTGACTATCCTGGATGGTTGGCATTGTGGGGTGGGCTACAACGATGGTGGTGTTACCGAGGCACGAAGCGTCCGGAAATGCCAGATGATTGCAATGAAACTCTAGATTTGGAGTATTTGCGAAAAATGCTTTACAGGCAGGAACGCGCTCATATTGAGCAAGTTCTTGCTGAATTAAAGCCGAGGAATGTTCTGCGAGTTACATCGAGACATGAAGTAGAGCTATGCTTACCACAACTTGTTAAAGGATGAGAGCTTTTATAACCAAGTAGTTGTTTTTGCAGGATAATCGGGTCGAGGAGGGTGTTTCTCCCTGCCCTCCCACAACACCTGCCATGTGGGTTCGTAATAGGCGGTTCATGAAGACACGCAACCAACGCGAAAGGGTTAGGTCTAACCTGATTTACCGTCCCTTGTGAACCAACGGCTTTCATTGGGTTGTGCAACTGATCCTGCGAATTTCGGTCTACTATGACAGTTCTGTACCGTTCAGTCAGGTAAAGCGGCCATTCGTTTGTACCTTTACCGCTACACTTCCGCGTGAGATCAGTCGAATGCTCGCGCCCGACCTCCCCTCAGGGGTTTGCCCTTGCCTAAAGCGAGTAGTTGTCGTCACTCGACTCCTATACCTTTCGAGCATTTGGATGCGGGTTCGACCACAGGGGACTTTCACCCCATGCCAAATTTTGTGTAGCGGATGGGGTGTCTGCTTATGTAGGCAGTGCCAACTTAACGGCTCCTGGGTTGGGCAGGCATTTAGAAATGGGGTTACTGGTTCAAGGCGAAGTCGCCCGACAAATTGAGGACTTTTGGATTTATGCTCTTGAAATTGAGTTGTTCATTCCGGTTGCGTGACAAAACTTTACTATCGAGGCATGGCAGCAGCAAACGGTAAGCCTAAAGTGGGGCGTAGTGCTCGACTCTTGGGAGTTAGACTTGGTATTGACATTGATATTGAAGAAATACCGCAAGATTGGCTGGATGACCAAGGATACTTGCGCCCCGAATCAGAACGCGAAACCACCGAGTAAAGGGTGATCATCGCCGTTAGAAGTACAAAAGGCATGTCCACATCACTCTCGATCGAAAGTTTGCCTGCCTTTCGCCGACCCACAGCTTTTGGTGGAGCAGGGAGAGATCCGCTTTGGCAAATTGAAGATAGCAAAATCGGTGGTGATCTTGAGGCTGTCCAAGACAGTGACACACACGTTAGCATTATGCCGAGGGTCACGATGCTTTTAGAAAAATACGAGACCGCATTGGCAAATACCCAAAATGACTGGGAGAGGGTTAGTTAAAATGGCGTGGGTATTTAGTTTATCGGCTGAATGTGGCGTAGATCAGGTTGCCGCCGAGCAATTTGCCCAGCATTTTAACGGTCTTTCCTGGGTTCTTTCCAACGGTCATCAGTCCCAATGCCGTACAGCAGTTTTTCAGGATATTGAGGACAATTGGTGGTGTCAAGTTTGTCCCAGTGGCATCAGTGAAGTGGGCATTGATCGATTCGACATTGCTTACCAAATGACAGAGTTGGGTATCTTACTCTATCAACGGTTACAATCTGCTCCACCCTTTCGGTATTCACTGGTTGGCGTAGAAGTCGATGAATTTAGAACCTATAGTGAGTTGATCGCAGAGCCATCCGTTCCCAACTTTCCAGGTTTCGTCTTAGCTGAAACGGTTTGGCGATCGCTCGGCACCTCAACCTTATTTCGACCGTTCAGCACTGGTTACGTTTGGCAACCCTATGAAGGCGAAGTGTATAAGCCACTGATGGTATCGCCAGACCTGAAGAACAAGTTCAGTCAACTACTGGTGCTTCAGTGAGTTGCATCGGTTAGGCGATCGCGCAGAGTCAGGGCTAGGGTTGCCGCGATCGCACTCGACACCGATGCACTACCCAAGACGCGATCGGGCAAGATCATGCGCCGCCTGTTGCGTTCCCTTACCACTGGCCAAAAGGTCTGCGGCGACACCTCCACCCTAGAGGACTGGACAGTACTGGATAAACTGCGCGAAGGGGCGTAGTCAGCAGGGTGGGCAATGCCCACCCTACTTAATAGATAGTTAGACACAAGAAACAAATCAGTTAGGAAAATCAGTAGAGAAACTTGCTTACCAAAGCTATTGCTTCAACTTCTTTTTCTTCGCTTAT
>CAZJZR010000559.1:0-3432 GCA_964550475.1 uncultured bacterium | reverse complement strand
ACCACGGGGCACTCCTCCTGATTAGAGTGTAGGCTGGTTAGGCCGTTGCGGCAAGACCAAGGTAAAACAAGTTTCCCACGATTGGCTGTGATTCTCCCCTTGATTGTCACTCTGGTCAAGCGGATGACTGGTGGCTGCGATCGTCCCTTGTAGATGCTGGGTCATAAATTTAATCAACGTTAACCCCAACCCCGTGCCAGGAATCGCCTGTTGCGTCACCCCTTGGCCGCGATGGAATTGGTCAAAGATATGGGGAAGTTCGTCCGGGGGAATGCCCAACCCCGTATTCGTCACCTGAATGACAATCTGTTCTCCGCCAGCACTGTCCGCTGCGGTCTCTGTATCTTGAGAACTTACCCGGAGCTGTACAGTGCTGTGGCGATCGCCATACTTACCCGCATTGGTCAACAATTCTTCCAAAATCCGCTGGATACTGTCGGCGTTGGACTCCATCAGCAGCGATCGCCGAGGCAAGTTCAATTCCAGCGTCAAGCCCTTGGCGGCATAGGTCTGTTCCAAGCGGCTGGCCACATCTCGGATTAGCTGTTTTAGATCTAGGGACTGGAACCGCAGCGGTTCTGGATTGGACTGCAATTTTTGCATGGTCAGCAAATCATTAATCAGATTACTTTCCTGATTGCATTGCTGTTCCAGGATGTCCAAATACTTCATCCGGCGATCGGGAGTCAACTCCGCCTGGCGCAACATCCGAATCGCCAAGGTCATGCTGGTCAGCGGAGTCCGCAGTTCGTGGCTAATGGTACTGAGGAACTCGTCCTTCAGTTGGTTGGACTGGCGCAACTGCTCCATCTGTTGCCGCGTCGTTTCATACAGACGGGACTGCACCTCTAAACTGCGATGCAGTTGAGCCGTGCGTTCCTTCACCAATGCCTGCACTTGGCGCAATGTCTGAGTTTGGATAATGGCCGTGCTGATTTGAGCCGAAATTAATGAGGCTAACTCCACCGCCTCCGATTCCCACAAATAACCCGTGCGGTTTTGTTGCAACACCATCAACCCCAAAACCGTACCTCGGCTGGTCAAGGGCAACACCAACATACTTGACCACCGCTCTGAATGTAGCAATCCAGCCATCCCTGTCCAGAGGGGGTTGGTTTCATCGCGGTGCAGGATCAGGTACGGCGGAACTTCCGCCACAATGTGCTGACAAAGGCTGCATTCTGACAGCCAAAACGAGCTATTAGCATCCGCTGCTGGTGAGTTATTACCATCAGCTTCTTCCCCGCCGACGGCATTGAACACGGGAAGATTGGAGGGGGAATTTGCTGAACTGGGCCACTCGTTGGCTAACCGCACTGTTGCTTCTGGACTGCGATTGTCTAACCGGGAACGATAGGCAAAGTCCGTATACTTAAACAGCAGGATGAGTCCATGCTCCACCTGCAAGACTTGACTGATCCCAGCGATCGCCTGTTGTAAGATTTGACCAACCTCAACTCCGCCATGAATCGCCACAATCATTTCATTGACGAGTTTCTGATAGCGGCTTTGCTGGTGTAACTGTTGTTGCAAGCGGTCTATGGCTAAATTATAAAAATTAGGCAGCGGACTTGATACGGGCAGGGAAGCACGCTTGGCATCCGAGGGTAAATGCAACTGGAGAAAATCAGGCATCAGGGGTGCGATCACCATGGGAGTTGCGCGGATAGAAACGTCAGCTATTTAAGTTGGGATCGAGAAATAGCCAACTCTCAAGATCGATTTCAGGATTTCCAGAGTGTGGTTTATAACCGAGTCGAGGGGCAGAAATTGCTCCTAACCTATCACTCCAGAAAGCTAACTCAGGTTCTAGGGATCAGGAACCGTGATTTCCGAGTCAATTTCCCGATTTCTCCCCGATTTTTCCCAGTGGCTTCCCCAATTGTGCTGAAGGCAGCCGCGATCGCCCCGCCCATCAGGCATGAACATCCATGAACATCACAGATAAAAATTAGGCGTGAACAAATTAAGCGTGAACATCCGTAATATCCACGGAGATTCACGCCGGAGCGATGGAATGAGAGGGTGATGGAACGAGGGCGCGATAACCTGAGTTACAAGGCACCCGCAGCGGTGCGATCGAGCACACCACCCAAATGGCTGGTGATATTCATCGCTTGCAGGCTGGGTAAACTGCCCGCGCCTTTGGGGTAATCGATCACGGTGACGGCACCATTGCCTTGTTTAATCGCCCAGAAGTCCTTAGTCTGTAATCCCAACAGGTAGCAGAGGATTACCTTATTCGTGGCATCATGGGCAACCACCAAACCCGTGCTGCCGGGAGTTGCCGCCGCCACGATCGCATCCCAGGCCACCACTGCCCGATCCCACACCTGTTGCAGATTTTCTCCTTCTGGCATCTGCACCGTTTCTGGAGCTACTTTCCAATCCTGCAACGACTGGGAGAACAGTTCCTGGATTTCTTCTTCCAGTTTGCCTTCCCAGAGGCCATGGCTAATTTCCCGCAACCCATCGCTGGTTTGTAAGCTGACCTCGGGATGGTGTTGCAGAATAATCTCAGCGGTTTCCTTGGGACGCAGCATCGGACTGGTAACGGCAAAGTCAATTTGCACAGATTTCAGAAAATCCGCTGCCTTCTGCGCCTGTGCCCGTCCATTGTCATTCAGTGGCACATCAATTTGCCCCTGAAACCGTTTATCCCGGTTCCAATCGGTTTCGCCATGCCGTACCAGCAGTAACCGCACCCGCTCCGACGACTTGGATTTGGGTAAAGGTTGCCCCGCATGGGCGGTCAAATTCATCGACTCTAGCTGCACCCCTTCGCCCCAACCGCCAGGAAAGTTGAGCACGTTGATGCCACAGTTGGACTGGAGGATGGAATGGTAGCGATCGGGGCCAATCCCCATGGCCGTACTCAACAGGCAGCGATTAATCCCGTTGTGAGCCACCACCAGCACGGTTTGATTGGGGTGCCGTTGTAATAGCTCTTGCCAAAACTGGCGGGCTTGCTCGTGTAAGGCAAGGACGGGGAAAAATGGTTCTTTCCCTTCGCCCATGGGCATGGAGAAGGTGTGGGGCGCAGTCTGCCAAGTGTGGTACAGGTCGCCATGGGTGGCTTCTACTTCATGGCGGGACAGCCCTTCCCACAGGGGCAAATCAATTTCCAATAATTTTTGATGGCTGACCACAGGGGGCAGCGTGGAGGTGCCATCTGGTGACAGTTGACCCAGTTTTTCCCGAATCACAGTGGCGGTCTCAAAAGCACGCCGCAGGGGGCTACTGTAGATAGCGGCGAAGGGTAACCCTTGCAGAGCTTCAGCGACTTGCTCAGCCGTTGTCCGACCCACCTCCGTCAACACCGAGGCATCGCTGCGCCCTTGAATTTTACCGTCAGCATTAAAACTGCTGAGACCATGGCGAACAAGAATAACACGGGTAGTCAGGGTTCCATCCTCCAGTAATCCAGATCAA
>CAZJZR010000558.1:0-3434 GCA_964550475.1 uncultured bacterium | reverse complement strand
CAGACAGCACAGACAGCAAACCCATTCATTATTCTGGGGCGGGTAGAAGGGAGAATAAATTGAATCTTGGCGACTTGGTACGGGTAGTGAGAGGAAGGCAGCGGGTTCAGTTTGCGGATCAGGTGATGCCAGTTGTCATAATCGGGGTGGATGGGATCGCGGTTAGGCAACCCAACGGTAATTACTCGACTTGGCTCAAACCCGAAGATCTGGAGCTGATAGAACCAGGGCAGCAAGTAGCCTGACCCCGAAAAAAGCCCTACCGGATCCTAAATTCAGGGTGTGTGATGTCTGGGCGGCTTCGATTTAACATCCCTATGCCTTGACCCTCAACAAAAAAAAGGCCAACTGTTACCGCACTGGTAACACTTAGCCTTCACACGCGATCGCGCCACCACCAACGGTGGGTGATACCCTACCCTCTCGTCAGTTCTTCCTCAATTCGGGCGATCGCTCCTTCCAGTGCCAACCGTGCAGCAGACTCGACGGGCGTATCCTTCAACGTTTCCAGCACAATCGCCGCGACCCGTTCGGCTGCGGCAAGTGTGATTTCACGGCGGGTTCTGATTAGCCTGTCTTGCTGGATGGTTTCAGCGATCGCGGCCATCTTAGAAAGCAGATTCGCATGGACGTTTAGCGCGGTTAAATACTGTTGTGTCGTCGTGATCTGAATATCTCCGGCATTGTCCAATAACTTGCCCATGGACTGAACCGCCACGCCCAGCAGCCCCAAACTACCACCCAGACCAACACCCGCATCCAACCCGCAATATTGCACCAGCAACGCATTCACCCGCCGTGCTTCGTCACCCGTGGGGTATGTCTTGCGATACCAGTTACGGCAAGCATCCAGGCTTACCGTGTGGCCCTGCTGCTCAAACCACCGAGCCATAGCCGCATACTGGGGCGGATGAGGGAACCGGACAACCTCCAGTAGAAACTCCTGTTCTTTATCGTCGCCCAGTAGTTGCAATACCTCTACGACCCGAAATTGTCCTTTAATTGGCTGACTCATCGCCCACCTCTCCCAAATACGTCAGAATTCGCCCAAAAGCTGCTTTCTATATTATGGACTGTACCAACGAGGTTTGAGACGACATGAGACAAGCCTCAAACAACGTAATTGCGTTGCACTTCTGCCGATACAGCAATTAACCACGCTGGACTAACCCAATCAACTAACCCGCCAGAAAGTTTACTGCATATACATTTCACCACTTGCGTTAGTCCGGCATTTTGGCCTATTTAGTCCAGAGTTTTGAATGTTGGACTAAATGCACGGGTGAGACTGATGAGAATCACCCCCATGAGACAGCACTTAGACAAGCTTTGTACTATCAACCAACTATGAGGTCTGCCATGGCCAAAGCGAAACCGGGAACCGTTAGCATTCAATCGCGTAATGGGTTGTTATCCCTCCGATGGCGATATGAAGGCAAAGAATTCAGCCTATCCACCGGGCTTAGAGATACCCCATACCACCGGACAATCACCCAACGGAAGCAAGCTCTGGTTCAACGTGACATAGACTATGGGGAATTCGATCAGAGCCTGGAGAAATACCGCGATCGCCCGACTGAACAGAGGGAACAACTAACCACGGTGGAACTCTGGCAACGGTTCACCGAGTACCGCAAGAATGAGGGAACATCAGGCCAAGCGATCGCCAGCCGCTACCACCCCCTACTGGCAAACCTCAAGCGGTTTGGTAAAGACATTGTGGATGAATCCACCGCACGGCAATTTATAGACCTACTCCGCAGCCGCCAAAGCCCTAGAATTGCCAACCAGAATTTAAGTTTGCTCCGAGGGTTTGCAGATTGGGCAATCAAGCAATGTCAGTTAGAGAACAACCCCTTTACCGAAATCAAGCCCCAGAAGGTGACCCGCGATCGCAGTAGCCGCAAGCCCTTCACCCGTGAAGAAGTCCAGCTAATCCTTAGCACTATTCGACTGGATAGCCACTGTTACCACTATCACGACTTTGTGTTAACCCTATTCAGCTTAGGACTCAGGCCAAGTGAAGCCATCGGGCTGCGGTGGAAACATATTGACTTCACCCGCAAACAGGTAACCATCTGTGAGTCACTCAGCAGGGCAGAGGATGGGAACTCAGCAGGCTACGCACGGCAACGGAAAACCACCAAAACAGGTGAAGAACGCATCCTAGACCTATCGGAACGTCTCAGCACGGTATTGATGGGCAGAAGATTACCCGACTCCCAACCTGATGATCTGGTATTCACCACCAATGGGAAGCCGATTGATGATCACAACTTCAGCCAGAAATGCTGGAAGCGCATCCTTAAAACCGCTGGCATAGAGTACCGCCCACCCTACGCCGCACGGCATACCCTTGGCAGTTGGATGATCGAAGATGGTGCAACACTTCCACAAACCGCCCATATCTTGGGGCATAAAACCGCCCGGATGGTTTCAGAGACCTATGGCCACATGATTAACCGCCCCAAGATGCCTGAACTGTAACAGTGCCAATCTACACGTAAACTTACACGCAAAATGCTTCCAATCATGCCCAAACAAGTCTAAATACATCCATACTATAAAGCCCCAAGTCCTTGCTGGATTGGGGCTTGAGGCTTGAAACGTAATGGACACAAGTGGACTCGAACCACCGACCCCCACGATGTCAACGTGGTGCTCTAACCAACTGAGCTATGCGTCCAAGTAGTTAATTAACCTAACATAAATTTGATGTGATCTGCACGTATTTTGTAAAAAAATCTGTTGGGGCTGTCGAGGCTGGGGTGTGCAGCAGGGGGGAGGGGTGATCCCCATTGGGGCGTTAGCTCAGATCGAGGAAATACTGCAACTGTCAGGGTAGGGAGACATTGCCTTGGGATCAGTCAGTTGCTCCCGTCATGATCAGATAGCTCTCATGACAAAAATACATACAACCTGACAAAGCGAAATATAAAGAGAATCTTAAGAAAAGTGGAAGAAACCCAAAATACTGGCATTGTAAAGAAACATTCAAATGGGGTCGGCCAAATAAAGACCCTAACCATAAATCTTCATAAACACTGGGTAGAGCGTCTGATCCCCCAATAGGGATCAGACGCTCTATCTCTATTGAGGGGGTATTGGGATCATGTTTGGGGCTATTGGGATCAGCGATCGCAACCTAGGGATCACCCACGCAGTCGCCAAATCACCCGTTCCAAAATGTCAGCCAATGCTCAAAAAATCACAATCTGTAACAAACTGCTTCATCACACACCTGCATGATCCCGTTACAGAAACACATAAATACTCATGAAGGGAAACATAAAGAAAACATTACGAAATCTTGGCGACGGGGGAAATTCTGTCATTCTAAATACATATTCAAATGGGGTCAGCCCAATAAAGACCCTAACTATAAATCCCTCTAAATACTGAGTAAAGCGTCTGATCCCGCCCGATAGGGATCG
>CAZJZR010000557.1:2384-3446 GCA_964550475.1 uncultured bacterium | reverse complement strand
CAATCCCTAACTTTTGTCAAATAGCCCTACCGCGATCGCCTACCTAAAGTGAGAATGTTTCTAACGGGCAGTGCCGTTGGCAGCAACACGGGTCAGTCCGCTTTGAAGGCTTTGGAGCATCGTGGTATGACCTCTCACATTGGGCAAGGGTTGGGCTTTCCCTTTAGAACCAACGTCCAAGGCAGCTTGCAACTCAGTGCAGAACACAAAAACCTAGAGGAATCGATTCACGTCATCCTCCGCACCAACCTGGGAGAGCGCGTTTATCGCCCCGACTTTGGTTCTCGCCTGTCCGAACTCGTCTTCGCCCCCCTTAATACCAACACCCTGCTGCTGTTGCGCCTGTACGTCGAAGAAGCCCTAATCGCCTGGGAACCCCGCATCCAACTTGACGAAATCCTCACCGAAGCCGACCCCATCCGAGGCCGCGTCGATATCACGATCAAATACCACCCCAAAGACACCCACGATCGCCGCAGTTTGGTTTATCCGTTTTATATTCGGCCTGTTGAAGATGGGGGGTAGAGGTGGATGGTGGATAGTGGATGGTGGTAAGTGATGAGTGGTGAGTGATGAGTAAATACATCAGAAGATTAGCGTAGACCTACCCTTTTACACTTCACCCTTCACCCTTTACCCTTCACCCTTTCTCCTTCATCCCCCCACTCACCCAGTACGGGCGAATGGCCATTCGCCCCTACCCCCCACCATTCACCATCCACCATTCACTATCCACCATCCACCCATAACTCACTGTGGACTTTGACTTCCTAACCCCACTGCCCAAGTCGAATTTAGACGATCGCACCTTTAAAGACTTGGTGGATGAATGTTTGCTGCGGATTCCGCGTTATTGTCCGGAGTGGACGAACCACAACCCCTCTGATCCGGGGGTGACGCTGATTGAGTTGTTTGCGTGGCTGACCGACCAGATGTTGCTGCGGTTTAACCAAGTGCCGCGTCGGCAGTACGTCGCCTTTTTGGAACTGTTGGGGATTCGGTTAGACCCTCCGGCTCCGGCTCATACCGTGGTCACCTTTTACCTGACGCGGTTTCAAGATA
>CAZJZR010000557.1:0-2284 GCA_964550475.1 uncultured bacterium | reverse complement strand
CGCTGGTTGCGCTGCCGTTGTGTGGACATCGAATCGGGTCAATTCAGCCGATCGCCCCGCCTTAGCAGCTTCTACGCTCAGACCATGGGCGGTGCAGTGGCGGCGCGGCAATGCACCCGCATCAGCAACGAACTGGTGGGGGAAAGCGATGGCAATCCGGGGCAGGTGTTTTATCTGCAAGCGGAGGGGATTCTGGAGCGACAGGGGGATGAGTACCTGCAAGTGACCCCACCGGGAGAACCGCCCCAACGCTGGCAGGAGGTGCCCAACTTTGCCAATTCGGGGCCGAGCGATCGCCACTACACCCTCGACTCCCGCACTGGACGCATCCAATTTGGCCCGCTGATTCGGGAACCGAAGCACCTACAAGAGGAGGTGCAACTGCGCCGCCAAATCCAGGGGGGACAGTCGGGTACTGCCTCGCTGGAACGGGTGGAAACCCTAGAGCGGCAGTATGGAGCCGCCCCACCCAGGGGCGCGGTGTTGCACATGGTGGCCTACCGGACGGGCGGTGGCGATCGCGGCAATGTGCCCGCCAACAGCATTCAGGTGCTCAAAACCGCTGTGCCCTACGTCAAGCAACTGACCAACCATGCGCCCGCCCGCGATGGAGCCAACGAAGAGAGTTTGGAAGAAGCGGTGCTGCGGGTGCCTCGGTTTTTGCGAACCCGCGATCGCGCCGTTACCGCCGAAGACTACGAAACCCTGACCCTGCAAGCCAGTCGTGCCGTCGGTCGCGCCTACTGTCCCGCCCAACAACGGCACCGCCAACCGGGAGTGGTGACGGTGTACGTGGTGCCCCGGATTAGCACCCTCGGTTGGGAACACGGGGTGCCGCCAGAGGAGTTTCGCCTCACCCCAGACCTGCGGCGCGAGATTGAGGATTATCTGGGCGATCGCTGCCTGCTGGGCACCCAGTTGGAATTGCGCGAACCCGATTACGTTGGCGTGTCCATCCAAGCCCGGTTGGGTGTCGAGCGAGATTATCGTCTGGGCGTGCTACGGGAAGCCCTGCGCCGTCAACTGCTGCAAGCTCTCTACACCTTCCTGCATCCGCTCACGGGGGGCACCACTGGGCAGGGTTGGGACATGGGCAGACCGCTGTATTCCTCTGATTTGGTGCGCCGATTGCAAACCACCCCCGGTGTGCAGTTCCTCGACACCATTCAACTGTTTGAACTGCGCCTCGAACCCGATCCCCAACGCCCCAGCCAACTGCGCTGGCGGCGGCGATCGGTGGATTTGGTCGATCCCGGCCCCGTGGGGGTGATTTGTTCGTGGAGTAATGCCCGCGATCGCTCCGCCCACCAAATCGAGTTCGTCGGCGATGGCAGCGGTCAGGAGGGCGAACCATGACCCGCCAAGCCGATCGCCGCACCCTCCGCCTGCAACTGATTCCCATCTCAGTCACCGATATGCCCCCTGTGGGGGTGGGCACCACTGCTCTAGCCACCTGGGGAGCCTTGGCCGATACCGCAACGGCGGAACTGCCCGGCCTATGCGTCTGTCCCGGTGAGGTGGGCGAGTTACTGGTGCGACTGGAACACCGCGCCGACTATCCCCTCTACTATCGGTTGCAGGTGAATAGCACCATGCCCAGAACCTGGTACACCTGCCACACGGAGGGCAATCAATTAGTGCGCGATCGCACCGTTGAAGCCGTTGTCCGCCTCCGTCCCCCCGACAATTTCTTTGAAGATCATCTGGCTCTGCCTCCCAACCAAACCCTCAAACTGGACTACCACGGCGAAGTTCAGGTCTACGGCCACAGCGATCTCGACCAACCGGAACACCTGCTGGCCGCCGCCCCCTTCCAATTGTTTGTGCGTCCCCGCAGCCTCTATCCCCAGTTTCTACCTGCGATTTACCGGGAAGTGGACTTCATCGGGCGGTTGCTGAAAATTTTTGAAGAAACCTTTGAACCTGCCGTCAACACGCTGCAAAGCCTGTGGGCGTACCTCGATCCCCTCACCGCCCCCGAAGCCCTGCTGCCCTTCCTTGCCCATTGGGTCGGCTGGCAAAACGAGGCGACGTGGACGCTGGAGCAACAACGTACCCTGATTCGCCGTGCTTTAGAAATTTACCGTTGGCGCGGCACCCGACGCGGCCTCGCCCTCTACCTGCACCTCTACACGGGCTTGCCCCTACCCAATCCTCAGGAATCGATCCACACCCAGCAAATCCAAATCTATGCCGCCTCGCGCCGGGGATTTGTCCTCGGATCAACCGAATTGGGTAGCCCCGATGCCATGTTGGGGGCGGGTAAACCGTTTCACTTTGCGGT
>CAZJZR010000556.1:0-3455 GCA_964550475.1 uncultured bacterium | reverse complement strand
CCCCCCCCACAACAACCTTTTCGATCGATTGATCCTAGGGAACTGACGGGGCAGAGTTGGGGTGATTATGGCAAAAATGCATAGGCTGTAAAGTTGGCATATTGATGGAGCACATCCATTCATGTGGCTTTAGCGTGGCTTAATCCACATCATTCACCACAATTTACCGAAAATGCTGAAAAGCCGCAGGATTCCCCCACGGCTTAGCGTGTAAAATGCTGTAAATAGCCAAGATATTGATGCCACGCACTTTGTGCAACCTAGCGCATCGGAGCCTTCTCATAGATAAACTCACTACCCATAATCCGTCCACCCCGTTGAATGGAAGGCAAGGTCATCAGTGAAGCATCAAACGGGTTGGGTAAATCAGGCACGCGAACGATGGGCGCATCGGTAAGCTGTTGCAGCAAAATATCCCGATTCAACATGGTAATTAATTCACCATCACGGGCAATTTGATTCTCCGGATAGGTGCCCAAAATTGAAAACACACTGGGACCAACCATAAACCGAAGCTGACCACTAACTTGACGACCCTGGAAGAAAGTCCAAGAGTTTTTATAGAATGCCTCAACATATGCATCAGGAATTGGCCCAATGCTCATTTGGCGAATGACTTGTTGAGCATTAGCAACTGCTCCGAAACTGACTACAGAGGCTAATGAAATAGTCAGACTGAGGAACGCTTTAAACCCCACACGCATAAGTTTTCTCCTCATTGTTTGACTAAATACTAACTCATATTCGTGAAGACAACCAGATCTAGGTCTTAGTTTGGGCTAGATTATTGCGTTTTTTTAATAGTAGCTACATAGCTTACTTTGATTTTGATGAATCTATACTGAGAGCGATCACCCTCTGCACATTTACGAGGGATGAACCAGGAAGTTAAGTCCTTATTTTATGGCTTCCCAATATTTCCTAGAGTGTGTTGGAAACGGCAGGGCAGTAGTAAACCAGCTTATTCAGTCATGTCGATATGTGGACAGTTCTCCATTCCATTGGTTATCCTCTTGTTGTAGAGGGATGATGTCCCCGACAGGGAAAGTTCCCTCCATAGTCCAACAGGGATTCAAGCAAGGGAACGGCGATCTAGCACTTTTCCTGTTGGTGGGACACGGTTTCAATATGGCCGTTTGTAACTGAACCGCTTGTCAGGCAAACGCTTTAAGGCTGTTTGAGCGTCTTGCCTAATCACTCTATTACTCCGAGTATTCTTGCACAACATCTTTTAGCTTCCCCTACCCCAGCGATCGCATATAAATATCACTGGCTCTCCTAGGTTTGGTGTGGGCAAGGGGATTCTGATAGTAAATCGTCCGGAATCAGTTCAAAATCTTTTAAGCGCAAGCCTTTTAGGATTTTATTGAAATCCCGCGACACAGAGACCCTAGGAGATCCGTATGACTGCTACTGTTGTTGAACAAGCCGTTGGCAAGGTGCGTTTTTGTGTCGATGATGTGGAACCCGCACAACAGCGACTAGCGGTTAGGAAAGCAAAGCTGAGATTAAAGGAACTATTTGCGGAGGAGTTGGTCGCATTTAGCCACGTTGACAGAGATTTAATTTTCCCTGGTCATCGTTATCATACTCATCCACTGGCTCACGCTGTTCATGCGGCTTTTAATGACCATCGTCCGTTGTTGTTAACGCCGGATATCGTGTGGATTACTCTAGCCCAAGGATTGGCTCAACATATCAACAACCATGCTGCAACGTTGCGCTCCCGATTTGTCTCCCATCAAGGGAGAGAAAGCTTGGTTGTGAAAACCTTGGCAATTCCGAACTCGCTTCAGCAATGGAGTGCGCTAATTCAACAATGGACATTACTGATCCGCGATCGCGTTGGAGCTGATGTTTATCGGTTATTTGAATGTAATTTCAGTACCACCACTCCCATTACTCACACGACTAGCCATGTCGTGATGATGGATGCCTTTCAGAAATATTTTGATTATGAATTAGCTGGTATTTGTGGCATTCCAGAGATTACTTTAGAGGGCACAGTAGAAGACTGGACAAGTATTTACAATCGAGTCCAGTTGATGGCGCAATATGACCTAGGGTGGTGGACAAATAGACTATTACCGATTTGCCAGGAATTGATTAAAACTGCTTCTGGCCAGCCATCCCAGGAATTCTGGCAAGCAATTTACAAGCCCAAAGCGGTTTATGGCGGTAATGTAATTACGGGTTGGTTAGCCGATTTATTTCCCTATCTTCAGCACAATGCCACTCAAGTCCCTTCGGTCAAAAATCCAATTCTCAGTATTGACCGTGGCAACATCAGAGTTCAAGATGGCATTTCCTTTGGGTCTTTACCGTTGGGTCTTTCCGAAGTTCCGATTAAAGTTAAAACACAAAATGCAGAAAATTATGGGTTGTCATTGGTAGCTGGCTTTATTGGCGTTTCTCAAGCTGAAGATGGCACGTTATGTCCTGAAATCGGTTGGGCGGTTTTAGAGAAAGAGGATGATCGACTTTCAGAAGCACTCCTCGCTAAAATTCAACGGGATCACATTACACAACCGCCGATAAATTGGCAGGACTTTAACCGGCGCAGTTTATTAGGGAGTCCCCCTAAACAACTAATTCAGTTATTGAGTTGGTTTGATGGAGCAACTCTTTATGCCAACACAAATCATTCGTGGGAAATTGCGAGTGATGCGTTCGCTAGCACTAGGCAATACATCATTTCTAGAGAACTTTCCACTAGACTAAATCAGGGCTACGTTGATCATTTTATTGAGCTAGCGGACGGACGCTGTATTACTTATGCTAAGAATTGGCTCATTTTAGGTAGACCAGTGGAACTTGCTAATCCTCGATCTCGTGGGTTCTCTTATGATCTGGAAGATTGTGTAATTATTGCTGAAAGTTTTGCCGATCTGTTTGAGCGCATTTTTGCGGCAGAAGGGCGATATTACTTCGATGATCCCGACTTTATTCCAATTTGTGAATAGGGTCATGGGCACTTCGCAGCCCAAACTTAACTAGGATTCTCTAACCTAATTATTTCGAGGCTTAGAGGGTGTTTTAAAAGTTGATTTTGCGTGCGCGAGGCGCACGCAAAATCAACCTTCTAGGCCACTTTTCAAACAGTCTCTTAGAGGCTGTGTGAGGAGGCAACTAGAAGGTTGACTTTTCGTGTGTTCCGCCCACGAACAGTCAACTTTAAACATGCACTGGAAAGAATGAGCCTAGCGGCTTGGGGTGGAGTGGGCTTCACCCCTGCAACAGATTCTCTTGGGTGTGCGAGTCGAGTAACCACATGCCGCTGGCAATTTTGGGGCTGAGGACGGGTAAGGATAAGCCTTGTTGTAAGCCTGCGACCAGAATGGTCAACGCCTCCACCAGTTTGGGATCCCAACGTTGACCTTGTTGCTCTTGGCACATGGCCAATGCCCGACTCAAACTTTCGTCTAGGGGCAGTTCCAGCGCAATACCGGGTTGAA
>CAZJZR010000555.1:0-3467 GCA_964550475.1 uncultured bacterium | reverse complement strand
TGCACGAACATCAGGTGGTGGTGGATTTCATCAGCCAGCGGCTCACCCATCTGGGCTTAACGCCGCAGCGATCGCCGCTGCCGGGACTGCTGCAACTCACCCACATCCAACACTTGCAAACGCCGATTCAGGCGACGTTACCGATGCGGGTGCATCCTCTGGATGTGGTGGCGGCACTGCATCCCACGCCAGCGGTGGCAGGTGATCCGCAACAGATGGCCTGTCAACTGATCCGGCAGTATGAACCGTTTGAGCGATCGCTCTATGCCGCCCCCCTCGGTTGGGTTGATTACCAGGGCAACTGTGAATTTGTCGTCGGCATCCGTTCGGCTCTGTTGGACGGCAACCGCGCCCGCCTCTACGCCGGAGCCGGAATTGTCGCTGGTTCCGCCCCCGATCGCGAATGGGCGGAAATTCAACTCAAGCTACGCGCTTTGCTGAGTGCATTGGTCTAACCCTGCGCCAGACCAGCCCTCCGACCAGACGGCAGCATCCGCCCACAGCGACTCCCACCCCGACTCGCCTAACCACAAGGCCAATGGATCTGGGGTGGGGTTGGCATAGGGCCAATGGCGCAACTGTTCTTCTAAGCCCGGTTCCCAAATCGGTGGCTCCAAGCCCAACCCCAAACACAGATGGGCGAGGACGGAGACAAACCGCTGGTCGTGGCCGGGGGAACCGACATGGGCATGGGCGTATTCATGGGCAACCAACCCCAACCAATCACTGGGAACCACGCGCCCCACGTCGATCAAAATAGTGATTGGTTTGGTTTGCAAATTACACAGGCCATCGATGCCAAAGGATTGCGCTAAGGGCATTGCCAAGACGCGCATGGAACGTCGCTCCCAACTGTGGAAACAATCGTGGCAGGCGTTGAGGTACTGTTGCAAAATCTGGTTCACCGCCTGAATGTGGGTACCAATCCAGTGACAGACGGGTGTAGCGCGATCGCCCTGCTCCAGCACATCCACCATGGCTGGGTTCAGGGTTAAGCGACGCATGTGTTGTAGATAATCAAGGCCGCGATCCGATGGATCACCAGAGGCCATAATTTCACCAACCCAACGAGGAGTAAAACGGTCTTGCGGCAGCGACATCCAGGAATGCTTCAGATTGATTAACAGCAGATTCGGAACTAGGGTGATCGGCGATGCGGGATTCGGTACAACAGGAGGCACTGCTTAAGCCACCAAATCGCTTCACCGTGCTGGTTCGCATTCGCAGGTCGGGGTTGGGGAACCAGAACCGCTCCACGGAACTCATGGTTTCGTATTCGGTGGTCAAGACCAAGGCATCGGCATCATCCATGTGGTAGTAGCCGACTACGGGGACAATTTCGGCATAGCCGCGATCGCGCAGTAACCGGCCTTTGCGCGGATCATCCGGCTCTGGCACCAGCGCGAACACCGTTTGCCCTTCGTGGTTTTCTTCTTCGCTCTTGTCCCAGGACATGGATCCTTGCCACACCACCCGACAACCCCCCACAGCTAGGTTGGCTTCCACTTGGTGCAATTCACACACCGATGCAATGCGGGGATCGTCAGCAGCTAAGGCTTCCACATGGATTTCGGAATCGCCCAATTCGGCTTGCTTAAAGGCCAAGTGGTGAATGATCCGCTGCGATCGCCACTTGCCTGCACTCAGCCGAAAAAATTCCATTGCATCCATACGCCGATTCCTTACTCCAACCCTAGATAAATATTGATTAATCCGACAATTTTGCCAATCGTGGATCTACGCCATCACGGTAGGGGCGGGTTTTGCAGTTTCACGAGTCAACTTAGAGTGAGTCTCTCGACTAAACCCGCCCCTACACCTTGCGGAACTTAACAGACGTAGGCAAGACCAATGCCCCAATTAATCCAGGTAACCAATGATTTCTTCGATGTCTTCGTAATCTTGGTTATTGTGGGCGATCGGGCGGTTGTTGGGCAGGGGGCTGAAGTCGGGGACGGGGATGTCGCTGATGGCGATGGGACGACCCATAATGCCAAAATCAGCCACCATCTTCACTTCATCCTCAAACACAGGCCGATTGTGGGGTAGAGAGTCGGTTCGCACGACTCGCACATCGGTGATGTAGACGGGACGGTTGTGCGGCAGGTAGGCATCTTCCCGCACCTTGATGTTGCTGACAAACACAGGACGACCGTTGGGCAGACTGGATTCGGGCACCACTTGCACATTAGTCTTCATTACCGGGTATTTCCCTGGCAAGCGACCCATTTCAAACACCTCGATGGCTTCCGCGATCGCGGCTTGGGTGGATTTCTGAATTTTGCCGCCAGTGGGTTGTTCAGTGGTTGGAACCGCGTCTTCTGTGCTCATAATGCTCTCCTAAGTGTCTGCCAACGGTATGTGAATGACCGAATCGAAAACCGAATATGAATGAACCGGAACAATTTCAAACTAAATTTGATGAAAATCCCGTTACAGTTTTTTGCGGATTGACGTGCTAATCAATTGCTCATCCATGAGGAACAACAGATTCAGTCAAAGCGGCCACTGGATCAAGGGTCAAGTAGTAGAACTGCGATCCCACTCATTACCAGTGGCTGTACTGTAATTATTGTTGATATCCAGATCCCTCTAGTTTAGAAAATTAACAGTTTTTAATCAACCACAACTTTCTCAGCCAATTTTTCATCCGCTTCTGTGGGGATCGGCGATCGCCCTGGATTGGGATTGCGGAACAAATGTTGGTGCTCTGGATGGTACAAGCGAGAACGGGCGATCGCGGTTGCGGTTCCACTATCCCCCGTAGCTGTAACACTTCGTAACGCTGGGCTAATCACATACAACGTTGTCCGAATCAGATCCCGATCAGCCGTAATCTGCGCCATTTCCGTCAGCGGCACCAACCAGATTTGTTCATCCGGCCAGCCCACCCGGAAACAGACTGCCACCGGGGTATCGGCGGGATAATGCTGCAACAACGCCGCTTGGGCTTCCTCCACATGACGGGCACTCAGGTAGAGGCACAAACTGGCCTGATGGGCGGCCAGGGTAGACAGTTCCTCCGTCGGCGGCACCCCAGTCCGACCGCTAACACGGGTAAGGATGATCGTCTGCACCAGTCCCGGCACCGTCAATTCCACCCCCAACTTTGCCGCCGCCGCCTGAAACGCACTGATCCCCGGCACAATTTCAAACGGGATCTCTGCCGCTAGTAATGCTTGGATTTGTTCATACACCGCCCCATACAAGCTGGGATCACCGGAGTGTAAGCGAATGACGGATTTGTGCGATCGCACCCGTTCCACCATCAACGGCACAATTTCTTCCAACGTTTTGTTGGCGGTACGAATCACCTCAGCATCGGGGCGCACCCCCTGCAAAATCTGGCGCGGCACCAGCGAATCGGCAAACAAAATCACATCCGCCGCCGCCAATAACTTAGCGGCGCGAACAGTCAACAAATCAGGATCGCCGGGGCCAGCCCCCACGATGTAAACCTGGGCAGG
>CAZJZR010000554.1:0-3476 GCA_964550475.1 uncultured bacterium | reverse complement strand
TCACCCAACGGTAGTTGCCATCTTGCCCCCGAATTCGATACTCCACCATGTATTGCGTCGCGTTGCCGCGTAAATAGTCCTGGGTGGCTTTGTGTACCTTGTCTGCGTCCTCTGGGTGAATCAGCGATAACAGGGCGGGGAGGTCGTAGTAACAATCCTGCGGGTTATAGCCGAGGATGCCTAACATGCGATCGGAACAAAATACCCGTCGCGTTTTGAAGTCGTAGTCCCAAATCCCGTCATTGTTGCCTTGCAGTACCAGTTGCCAGCGTTCTTCACTCTGGTTCAGTTCCGCTTCAACTTTGATGCGATCGGCAATTTCCCGCCGCAGTTGTAAGTTTTGTTCTGCCAATTGCCGTTGTAACCGGATGATCCGCAGTTGGTTCTCAATCCGGATGATCACCTCTTCTTCCTGAAACGGCTTGGAAATGAAATCGGCTCCACCGACGGTAAAGGCACGAATTTTATCCGAGGTGTCATTCAGAGCCGTCAGAAAAATCACCGGAATATCCAGGGTGCGCGGATCGGCCTTGAGCAGATGGCAGACTTCGTAGCCATCCATATCGGGCATCAGCACATCTAAGAGGATTAAATCCGGTGGTTTAATTTGTGCCGATCGCAATGCCAAGATCCCTGCCGGAGCAGACCGAACCTTATAACCGCGATTGGACAGCATCACAGACAGCAAGCGCAGATTTGCAGGTGTGTCATCGACGATCAGAATCGTCCCCTGATGATGGGCAGTAGACAAAGACATCAAGGCTCCATTTGCGAGTCGCAAATTTGGTGCATGGTAATGAGTATGGGTAGATTGCCAATCAGTTGATTGCCCTGAACTGAAATCCCTCTGGAATGGTTAGGAGAGGAATTGCGATACCCCTCTGTAGCCAACGTTAGGCACAGGAAATAAAGAATGAGGGTGGATATTGGGTAGATATTGCAACTGGATCATGATTTGGCTAGTGCTGAAGCTGGCGATGATCGAGTTGGGACAGTTGGGACAGTTCCGATAACTAGTTCCGATAACTAGTTCGGACTGCCGCGATCGCAAAACCTGACGGGTTGATTGCGCCAAGCATAGCTGGTTCTTCCAACAAGCTTATCTAGCCCTTTGTGCGTTGGTGCGAGATAAACAAGGAGCTTAAGCCTCTTGTTCATAAGGTTTTAGCATCCTTCAGTGATGTCAGTATTTTGAGCGTTGGAGAGTTGGAGAGTTGGGGATTTTGAGATTTCTGATGATACGGGAACGTGATCACCAAAAACCAGGAAAACCAACTCGACCATGTAACCTCGGCTATGTAACCATTCACATCCCCCCAGAGGAAAAGCGGTGCGGGTTACGCCCGCTGCTGCCTCCCCTGACGGGGAGTGAACGGTTACCTCGGCCATGACGTGACATGGATTAGCGTCTCGTGAATATGGGTAAACAACCTGCACAACAAGCTGCACAATGGTTGGGAAATTCTGGGTTATTTCGACTTGGGTTATTTCGACTTGGGTTGTTTCGACTTGGGTTATTTCGACTTGGGTTGTTTCGACTTAATCTTCTAGCAACCTTATCTTCTAGTAACCTTGGCAAATAGATTCTTAACTGAACTATCCCTATCGAATTCTCAACCATGCCGGAATGAACTGGTTGGGAGGTACTGGACTGCATCACGGCAACATGGACAAAAACTTGCGTGTTTTTTCTGTCTTCTCCGTAAAATTGCCGAAATTACTAGCAGTCGGTAGATGCGAAGGTGCGATCGCAAGTTCTATATATTGTATTTCGTGAACTTGAATTGTAAACCGGAAGTAACGTACAGCGGGTTTCACATCTGTTCACAACCGGATCGATCTTCAGGCGGGTAAATGCCCCCAATCTCTTGACTGGAGAGACAGTTGAGCGATTGGTAGATTGGCCACAGCACCATCAGCGATAGTATATCTGCTAATAAAGAATTTCTAGAGTGCCTTGTTTTACATCTAGCTTGGCTGGTATTCCCACGGGTAAGGCGGCATTGGCACCATCGTGGCCAAAGGGTAAATCCGCCACAATTGGAATGGGTAGATCACGGAGGCGATCGCGCAACACCTGCTCCACCGACAAACTCGGCCCCGTTGCCTCGCAGCGGGTAAATCGCCCTAAGGCAATGCCGCTGACCTTGGCCAATGCCCCGGTCATCCGCCACTGACTCAACATCCGATCCAATCGATAGGGCGGTTCCAGTTCATCTTCCAAGGCCAGGATCACGCCCTCGACATCCGGTTGAAGGGCGGTATGCAGAATCGATGTAGCTACGGCTAAATTGCCTGGTAACAGTAACCCCGTGGCTTGGGCAGGAGCGGCAGGATTGTCCCAACCTACGCCTTGGAGCGGGAGCAGCGATCGCCCCCCTTCCACCCAGTCAAACAACCGCTGCACCGACCAATCCGGTTCCGCCGCCAACGTACTCAACAGCGGCGCGTGTACCCCGGAGATGCCCTGGGTCGCCAACCCCCACAACAACGCCGTAATGTCGGAAAAGCCAATCACCCACTTGGGCGGCACCGCAGGCCACTGCCACTCTTCCAGCAACCGATTCGCTCCATAGCCGCCCCAGGCACACAACAAGCCGCGACATTCCGGATCGGTCAATGCGTCGAGCAATTGCTGCCGCCGATGCGGATCCGTGCCCGCCAAATAGCCCCACTGTTCATCGACACCGGGCATCAACTCCACCCGGTAACCGCGCGATCGCCACACCGCCACCCCCGCCCAAAATGGCGACCCCTCTGCTAATCCTCCCGTGCGGGACACGCCACTGGGCGCAATTACCCGCAACAGGTCACCAGGTTGCAGTGGAGTCGGGGCAGTACAAGGGAGCATAGGCATTGCCTGGACATTGGGAACTAAAAGGTACGGACGACTAGCCCACAGGCGGGAACCGTCGGGTCTAACCGTCAGATCTAACCGTAAGATGTAAAGATTATCCTATTCTTTTCAATTTGTTCTAGCCTTATGAGCTTCGGCCCCGGACTTTGGCCAACCTTTGTTTATTACTTTGTGTCGGCGACGTTGATTGCGTTCTTAGCGATCGCCCAAAGCCTCGATACCCAATCGGAAAGCGGGTTGCCGACGAATCCCTATGTGGGGGCGATTTTGTTTGGGTTACTGTCGGGGGCGATCGGCAGCTATTTTAATCGCAACGTCACCATCAGTCTGCCTGTCAGCAACCAGAAAGCGTTTCGCCAACGATTAACCGAAATCTTGACCAACAGTGGCTTTCAGGCCACGGGTGAACTGGAGGGCTTCACCGTTTACCAACGCCCCAAAATGAGTGCCATTTTCTCCGGCAAGCTGTTTGTGTACGTCAGCAACGATACCGCCACGATTTCTGGGCGTGCCAGCAAAGTCAAAGCTTTACAAAAGCTGTTGTCACCAACAGAGTGAGGGGGCGACAGGGTATAATTAGCACTCGACGCTGTAGAGTGCTAATTTGTGGCTAGGGGAC
>CAZJZR010000553.1:0-3477 GCA_964550475.1 uncultured bacterium | reverse complement strand
CAGATCCAATTTCCAGGTGCCAGCATGGGCACTGGTGAGCGCGAACCGCAGCATGACTTCATTGGTTTCCAGGGCTGCTTCGGCCTGTCGTTGTTCGATCAAGTCTGCCGCTTGGCGAGCGAGTAAATCCAGAAATTGCAGTTCGCGATCGCTGGGTCGATGGTGGTACCGCCAATGGGTTGACACCATGCCGATCGCGCGTCCAGCACGAGTGATTAAGGGCGTAGACTGGGCAGAGAGATAGCCTGCGTTCCGATGCATTTCCAGTGAACTATCTGGGTCTTGGCTCTCTGGCAGATCAAAATCGACAAAGGTGCGCGTGCCCGTTGCCAAGGCCAAACCACAGGGCGTATGAGAACTGGCATTCACCCGACCAAAATGATCGGTCATGGTGGTGTCGAATCCCGCTGTAGACAACAGCCCCAGATCTTGGGTGGTTGGATCAAAAATTTGCACCGTTCCGGCATCAGCTTGGGTGAGGGCGATCGCCGTGGCCAAAATTTCGTCATACAACACCTGAACGTCAGTTTCCGTCGTCAGGCGGGTACTCAGGGCGTGCAGTCGTTGGGTATCTCGCAGATTGGCGCGAACTACTTCCTCCGCTTGGGCACGTTCTAAGCGCGGGAACAGCCGATGACTGAGTTCGCGAATCAAGTCAACTTCATCCTGCCGCCACTGACGCGGGGTCGCGGCATTGACTGTGAGGGAATAGAGCCACTCCCCATGGTCATAAAATGGCACGCAAACATGGGCGTAGATCTGGAATTGGGCGTAGGCGGCACCATCGACGCGGGGATCACGCTGGGTATCACCGATCACCAGGCTTTCACCCGCACGGGCGGCTTGTTGTCCCGCGTCGGTGATAAAGGCGGATAGCCGATGGGTGCCGGTGAATGCTGGCATCCCCGGAGCACACCAACTGTACTGAATGGTGGCGCGATCGTTGGCATCATCAATGGCCACCAACAGACACGTCGTCACATCCAAATAGGCACCAATTTTTGCACCCACCGTTTGGACAATCTGATCCGCTGTCGTCAGGTTGGATAAATCTGCGGTAATTTCAGCTAAAAAGGCCATATTGGCTTCGCGGCGTTTGCGATCGCTAATATCCGCAAACAGGATCGCCACTTGCCGACTCGCCGCATCGCCATTCCGAAAGGCATAAGCCGAATACCAGCGATCGGTATCGAGGTTATAATTTTCGACGCGGATCGGCTCCCCGGTGCGTACCACCCGGTCATAGGCTTCCAGCCAGTAGGATTCTGTGCGCGGCGCAACCTCGCTGCCCAACTTACCCACTACATTCAACAACCCCGTTTGCCGCTCAAAGGCCGGATTACTTTCTAAGAAGCGATAATCCACAACCGCCCCTGCCGTGTCATGCAGCAATTCGATGATGTGGAACCCTTCGTCGATTGAGTTAAACAGCGATCGATATTTGGCTTCTGAGGTTTGCTGCTCTCGTTGGCTGCGTTTGAGGTCAGTGATGTCTTTGACTAGAGCCAAATGGGTCAGTTGTCCGGTACTAGCAATTCGGTACCCGGTAATTTCCACATCGATTAACGTGCCATCTTTCTTGCAGTGTCGCCAAACGCCGAAGTGGGGCTGTCCCGGTTGCGCTTGCTTGACCGCTTGTTGCAGGACTGGCACGTCTTCGGGTGGGCGAATATCGGCGATTGTCATCCCCAAGAATTCGTCTCTGGAATAGCCATAGTGGGCGATCGCGGCTTGATTTACGTCCAAAAACGCCAAGGTATCGAGGTCGTAGAACCACATTGGGTTGGGATGGTGCTCAAACATCAGTCGATAGCGGTCTTCGCTTTGCTGTAACGCCATTTCCGCTTGTTTGCTATCGCTAATGTCAAATGCCGTGCCAATAATCTGGTAAATCTCCCCCTGGGCATTGCGTAAGGGAGATAAATTCGTCAGCGTCCAGATGGTCTGCTGTTCAAATACGGCTTGTTCTTCGTAGGTGATGCTATGCCCCGCTTGCACACATTCCTGATAGTGCTGGCGGAATCTACGACCAGACCCCTCACCAAAGGCTTGTTCCGGCGTTTTTCCGGCAATATCCGCCTGGGTGACTCCACCATACCGTTGGGCAACCGGATTAAAGGCCACATAGCGAAAGTCCCCATCCGCCATCACGTCAATGATGAAAATGGCCTGGTTGGTATGGCTGTAAAGACTGTGGAGAAAGGCGGGATGGTCGCTCAGAGCCGTTGGCCGATCGCCCGTCGCCAGCTTTTCCAGCCGCCAAACCAACTCCTCGGTATTAAACGGGTAGGCGATACAGTCACTTGCCCCCGCTTGCAGGGCGATCGCGGTTTTGTCTTGCCCCCGCCGCCGAGTCAACACCAGGATGGGAATGGCATAGCCGAGCGATCGCACCTGCCGACACAACCCCACCCCATCCATGCGCCGTTGCCCCACATCCACCACCATTACGTCATAGGTGGTTTGGGTCAGCCGTTGTAACGCCGCCTCAACGGTGATCGCGGAGTCTATTGTCGCGGCGCGATCGGCTAATCCTGTGTCAATCGCTTGGCAAACAACAGGCTGACAACCAACAACTAAAATCTTCATTACGATTTGAGGCGCGAGCAGATACAAACTTGCAATATCATCAAATTGCAAAGATTGTATGTGGGTAGCTTCGTAACCCACATCACAACCTCAGATCAAATCAAAGAACGATGCTTAAGTTTGCGATACATCGATCGTATCAAAAGACACACCTAAACCGACGCAGGCAACCTCAAAAAAATCCTGCGCTGGGTATTTTTGGGTATTTTATTTATTTGTAGATCCCTAACCCTGTTGTTTCACATAGCCCAACAGCCAATTCACCATGGTGGCGCGACGGGTGAGGCGGGGAATTAACTGATCGACCGTATACCCCTTGAACCCCAACTCTTCCTTCAGCAATTGCTTGTACTCTGGGGCGATCGAGCGGGTCAGCTTCACCGTGGCTGGACGACTGGCAATAAAGTCCGGTGGTTCTGGGTACTCATCCCGCCACTCTGGGGGCACGGCACTGGCATCCCAACGGTTTTGGCTGGCATCGAACCGATAGCCCAAACAATGCCACACCAACTGCATTACCGTCTGATCGGCAATTTCATCCCGCAGAATAGCCTGAAAAGTGTCCGTGGTGAGGGGTGGTAGGTCGGTCATGGGTAGAGGAAGACAGTGGTGGCGATTATTTTTGATCCTGAATGTTTTTGTGTCTGAACCGATAATCTTGTAGGGGGCGAAGCATTCCGGTAGTCGATCTATAAACTTCCCCAAAAATCATGCCCGGAATGCTTCGCCCCTACGTTTAACAATACAAATTTAATTAACAATACAAATTTAATTAGAACCAAGATTATTTTTTGGTGGCCAGGTGGAGGCGATCGCTCAACTGCCGCAACATTTGCGCCATCGCCGGATCACTTTCCCGCAGTTGGGAAATCTTTTCGCAGCTATACA
>CAZJZR010000552.1:0-3479 GCA_964550475.1 uncultured bacterium | reverse complement strand
CGATCGCGATCGGTACTGGCGAGATCCCATGCATCACTTTGCGGCAGCGGCTCCAGAAGAAGCGATTGTGTTTGGTGCAGCTCGCCCCAAATACAGTCGTTCGGCGGTGACTGCATGGTTAACCTTTATGCAGCAGCAGGGCATTCAACGAGTTTGTTGTTTGTTAACGAATGCCCAACTCCAGCATTACGACAATTGGCTAGGACTATCTTTACTAGAGCGATATCAACAAACATTTGGGACAGAGCGGGTCTGTTGGAGTCCGATCGAGGATTTTCAGTTGGCGACTCCGCCGCAATTGCGCCAAGAGATTTTGCCGTATCTGGACATGGCGGAGCAGCAGCAGGAAAAAGTGGTAGTGCATTGTTCCGGTGGCGTTGGCCGGACGGGACACATCCTAGCAGCGTGGCTGGTAGCAAGACGGGGATTGTCTGCCCCAGCGGCGATCGCTGCCGTCCGCCGCACAGGCCGCAACCCTTACGAGGCGGTACTGGCGGCTCCATTCCACGGGCGGAATCCCTGGCGTGTGGCCGCCGCACTGCGAGAATTATTGACTGAAATTATTGACTGAGAAGGTGGTTTAAAAGCCGGGTTTCAGAGACGGGTGGAACTTTTGGTGGTGCTGAATAGCAGGATGAATTGGAACTTCGTTCTAATTCATCCAACTTTTAATTCATATCCTGATTCAGCAACGCCGGAACTTTTTAGCGATCGCAGGGTCTAAGGAGGCATGGCAGGCATAACGGAGTGACCATTCCGCATTGCCAGCCGCTGGTTCTGGGACATTGACGGGGGTAAAGCCCTCATTGCGTCCCAGCCCTTGCATTACCAGGATTGAAACCTCGTTTCAATCTCTCGCTGTTCCGTCATACAGCGATCGCTATTTCATCCAGTTGCATACGGGTATTCGGTTTCACGACCCAGTTTTACCCAAAACTGGTTGGCTTTGCCATGGCCTTGATCGGTTCAAATCCATGGGTGCTCCAATTATTCACACACCCTCACACCTGCTTGGAGAGTTGTAACCATGTCTGATATCCAACGTTTTTCTACCCAATCACCTGTGGAATCTGTACGATCCGCTACCCATAACCCATCCCAGTCCAGTGCCCGTCGCCACCCGTGGAAGGCTGGGATGGCGATCGCCGTCACCCTCGGAGTCATTGGCAACAGCCTCGTCCCCCTGTTAGTCGCCAGCCCTAGCGTTGCCCAATCTGCTGGCTTTATTGATGTGCCCAGCAACTACTGGGCACACGATTTCATTACGCGATTGGCCGATCAAGATGTGATTGCCGGATTTCCCGATGGCAGCTTCCGCCCCAATGATCCAGTGACGCGATCGCAGTTTGCCGCCATGGTTCGCAAAGCCTTCCGCAAACAAGCGGTGCGTGGCTCCGTCGGCTTTGTTGATGTATCCAGCAGTTATTGGGGTTACACGGCAATCCAATCAGCCTATACCAGCGGCTTTATGGCTGGATACCCCGGTGGGGTCTTCCGTCCAGAGCAGCAAATTCCCCGCGTCCAAGTGCTGGTGTCGTTGGCAAATGGGTTAGATTATTTCCCCAGCCAAACCCCTGACGTACTGTTACAACCCTACCTGGATAGTTCCGCCATCCCCAACTACGCCCGCAGCAGTGTCGCCGCTGCCACCGAAAAACGGATTGTCGTTAATTATCCCGATTTGGAATACCTCAACCCCAATCAGGTGGCCACCCGCGCCGATGTCGCCGCCTTCATCTACCAAGCCATGGTCAGCAACGGTTCCCTCACCGCCCTTGCTTCGCCATTCATTGTCGGTGGGGCGATCGGGGGGCCAGTCGCCAACAATCCCCAACCCGTGCGGCCTGTGTTACCCAGCGGGGTCACCCTACCCGTCCGCTACGACCAAGCCCAAAAAATTCTCCTCGCGCCCGGTGAAACCGTCCCCCTCACCGTCACCGTGTCGCAAAACATCGTTTCCCCCCAAGGAGCCGTACTAATTCCGGTGGGGAGTCGAGTGGTGGGACAACTGCGCCCCGTCCAGAACGGCACCCAATTTGTCGCTAGTGAGTTACTGCTCACCACTGGCCAACGTTATAGCCTCAACGCCACCTCCCAAGTCCTGACCCAAATGGAAACCATTGATCAAGGCGTTGATCCCATGTCGATGGTCAAGGGCACGCTGTTTGGTGCAGGGGCAGCGGCAATTGTCTCCGGCGTAGTCGGTGACCACCGAATCACTGCCGGGAAAGTGCTGAGTGGCGCAGGTGGTGGAGCCGCGATCGCGGCAGTCCTCGGTCGCAAGCGGGTCAACTTGCTGGTCGTCAACCCCAACACCGACCTCACGCTCACATTAGGCAATAACCTGACGTTGAATTAATTAGTAGGGTGGTAATGGGTAATGGGTGATAGGTAATAGGTAATTAGTTGTGCTCGTGTATCTCAACGGCATTGTGCTAATCCTGACCTGACACAAACAGACTGGGATTTGGGATCAACCCAACTGCCGTTTAACGACTGAACCATTGACCCATTACCCATCACCTATTACCCATGACCTATTACCAATTACCCATTCAACAAACTCGCCAATAATGCTTTTTGGGCATGGAGCCGATTCTCGGCCTGATCCCACACCCGCGACTGGGCACCTTCGATCACCTCGTCGGTGATTTCCTCCTCTCGGTGAGCTGGTAGGCAATGCAAGACGATCGCCGACGGATCGGCCAAGGCCAACAAACTGGCATTAATTTGATAGGGCTGGAAAATTGGAATCCGGGCTTGGGCGGAGTCTTCCTGCCCCATACTCGCCCAGACATCGGTGTACAACACATGGGCACCCTTCGCCGCCAACTGGGGATCATCAGTGACCAAAATTTCGGTGTCGGCAGTGGCGATCGCCCGCGCCTGTTCCACAATGGCGGGTAAGGGTTGATGGGTTTTGGGGGCAGCGATTCGCACATGCATCCCCATCAGCGCACATCCTAACAGCAGAGAATGCGCCATGTTATTGCCGTCGCCCACATAGGTCAGGGTCAATCCCGCCAACTGACCAAAACACTCCTGCACCGTCAACAGATCTGCGAGTACCTGACAGGGATGTTCCAAATCCGTCAGGGCATTAATCACCGGAATTTTGGCATAGTGGGCAAACTCTTCCAAATCCCGTTGCTCAAAGGTACGGATAGCCAAAATGTCTAAATAACGGTCTAACACACGGGCGGTGTCGGCGATCGGTTCGCCTCGGCTAACTTGGGTGACATTGGGATGCAGATCAATCACCTGACCACCCAACTGGTACATCGCCACAGTAAAACTCACCCGTGTGCGGGTAGAAGCCTTGGAGAATAACAATCCCAGCACTTTCTCACAGCGCGGTTTGACGGCTCCACTCTTCATCTGGGTCGCCAAGGTTAACAAAAACTGCACTTCGTCCGCGCTTAAATCTGCCAAACTCAGTAAATCTCGCCCTTGCAGCGTCACAACCCGTGTCCCCCATG